>JACZJD010000189.1 GCA_014860725.1 Aquamicrobium sp. | reverse complement strand
GCCCGGCCGCCTCGACCAGCCGCGCCTGCGACAGGCGCGCGAGCGTCACCCTGACGCTGTTGCCCGAGATGCCGAACAGGGCGCAGGCGGCGATGGCCTCGGCGGCGCTCAGCACCCCGCCCTCGGCCACCCGCAGCAGGTTGAGGATGACCCGCCTTGCATTCGGCGTCTCGATATTACTTGAATTGACGATTTCAGGCATAAACAGTAATTATCACGAAAAACATCCAGAGGTCGAGGAAGCGCCATGTCCCTTACCAGCCGGTTCGTGACCCACGAAGTCGAAAATCAGCCCGTCCCGCTGCGCGACTACAATGTCTGGACCAGCGACACGGCGCTGCGCGAGGCTGTGGAGCGCGAGGGCGCGGGCTGGGCCGGCGACCATCTGGAGGAGTATGGCGAGCTGGCCGGCGGCAGGCTGGTCGATGTCGGCTTCACCGCCAACGAGAACAAGCCGAAGCTGCGTTCCTTCGACCGCTACGGGCGGCGCATCGACGAGGTCGAGTTCCACCCCGCCTATCACGAGCTGATGACGGAGGCGATGCGCTACGGCATGAACGGTTTCGCCTGGCGCAACGCCAACCGCGCCGGCGCCCATGTCGCGCGCGCGGCCGTCATGTATATCGGCTCGCAGGCCGATGCCGGCGTCGGCTGCCCGATGTCGATGACCTATGCGGCGATCCCGGCGCTCAGGCACGCGCCGGCGCTTGCGGAGAAGTGGATCCCGAAGCTCATCTCCACGGAATACGACCCGCGCAGCGTGCCGATGGAGGAGAAGACGGGCTGCACCATCGGCATGGGCATGACGGAGAAGCAGGGCGGCTCCGACGTGCGCGCCAACACCACGCGCGCCGTGCGCCAGGCCGACGGCACCTACGAGCTCGTCGGGCACAAATGGTTCTTCTCCGCGCCGATGTGCGACGCGCATCTGGTGCTGGCGCAGGCCGAGGGCGGGCTCTCCTGCTTCCTCGTGCCGCGCTTCCGGCCCGACGGCAGCCGCAACGCCGTCGAAATCCAGCGGCTCAAGGACAAGCTCGGCGACTGGTCGAACGCCTCCTCCGAGGTCGAGTTCCAGGGCGCGCTCGGCGAGCTCGTGGGCGAGGAAGGCCGCGGCATCCAGGTGATCATCGAGATGGTGGCGCTGACGCGCCTCGACTGCATGACCGGCTCGTCGTCGCAGATGCGGCAGGCGCTGGTGCAGGCCGTGCACCACACCCGCCAGCGCATGGCCTTCGGCAAGCATCTCGTCGACCAGCCGCTGATGCGCAACGTGCTCGCCGATCTGGCGCTGGAAAGCGAGGCGGCGATCGCGCTGACGCTGCGCATCGCGCGCGCCATCGACAGCGCCTCGCGCGACGAGCACGAGGCCGCGCTCGGGCGCATCGCCACCGCCATCGGCAAATACTGGATCTGCAAGCGCACGCCGCCCTTCGTCAACGAGGCGCAGGAATGCTTCGGCGGCATCGGCTATGTCGAGGAGACGATGATGCCGCGCCTCTACCGGCAGGCGCCGCTGAACTCGATCTGGGAAGGCTCGGGCAACGTCCAGTGCCTCGACGTGCTGCGGGCGCTGCGCAAGGAGCCGGAGACGCGCGAGGCGCTGTTCGCCGAGCTCGCCGCCGCCAGGGGCATCGACCGGCATTTCGATGCCGGGCTCGACCGGCTGCCGGTTCTGTTCGAGGAGCCGGAGACGATGGAGTTCCGCAGCCGCCAGATCGTGGAGCGGGCGGCGCTGATGCTTCAGGCGTCGGTGCTGCTGAGATCCGGTCCGGGCGAGATCGCGGCCGCCTTTTGCCGCTCGCGGCTCGCCGGCGAGCACGGGCTCGCCTTCGGCACGCTCGGCCCGGATGCGCCCGTCGCGCTGCTGATCGACCGCGCCATGGCGGAGGCCTGAGGCGGCCGGGCCTCAGCCCAGCCGCACCGTGCGCAGCCGCAGGGCGTTGGCGATGACGGAGACCGACGACAGGCTCATCGCCGCCGCCGCGAGCATCGGCGACAGCATCGTCCCGAACAGGGGGTAGAGTACACCTGCGGCCACCGGCACGCCCAGCGCGTTGTAGACGAAGGCGAAGAAGAGGTTTTCCTTGACGTTGCGGATCGTCGCCTGCGCCAGCGCGCGCGCGCGGACGATGCCGTTCAGGTCGCCCTTGACCAGCGTGAACCCGGCGCTCTCGACCGCGACGTCGGCGCCCGTTCCCATGGCGATGCCGACATCGGCGGCAGCCAGCGCCGGAGCGTCGTTCACGCCGTCGCCGGCCATGGCCACCCTTGCCCCCTTCGCCTTCAGCTCCTCGATGAGCTTCTGCTTGCTTTCCGGCAGCATGTCGGCGCGGACCTCGTCTATGCCGAGCTTCGCCGCCACGGCCTTCGCGGTCCGCTCGTTGTCGCCGGTGGCCATGATGATCTTGAGGCCCCTGGCGTGGAGCGCCCGGATCGCCTCGGCGGTGGTGGCCTTGATCGGGTCTGCGACGGCGACGAGCCCCGCAGCGCTGCCGTCGACGGCGACGAACATCGCGGTCTTGCCGTTCGCGCGCAGGGCGTCGGCATCGCCGGCGAGGCGCGAGACGTCGACGCCGAGATCCGCCATCATCGCCGCGTTGCCGAGGGAAACGCGCTGCCCCTCGACGCTGCCGGAGACGCCCTTGCCCGTCACCGCCTCGAAGGCGGACGCCCTGGAGAGGGTGGCGCCGCGCTCTCGGGCGCCCTCGACGATCGCCTCGGCGAGCGGGTGCTCGGAGCCGCGCTCGAGCGTGGCGGCGAGCGACAGCAGGCGCGCCTCGTCGAAGCCTTCGGCCGTGACGATGTCGGTCAGCTTCGGCCGCCCCTCGGTGAGCGTCCCGGTCTTGTCGACGATCAGGGTGTCGACCTTGGCGAAGCGTTCGAGGGCTTCCGCGTCCTTGACGAGCACGCCGGCCTGCGCGCCGCGTCCCGTCGCCGTCATGATCGACATCGGCGTGGCGAGCCCGAGCGCGCAGGGGCAGGCGATGATCAGCACCGAGACGGCCGACACGATGGCGAAGACCATGCTGGGCTCGGGGCCGACGAGCGCCCAGACGACGAAGGCGACGATGGCGACGAGCACCACCGTCGGCACGAAATAATAGGAGACGCGGTCGGCGAGCCCCTGGATGGGCGCGCGGGAGCGCTGGGCCTTTGCGACCATCTCCACGATCTGCGACAGCATGGTCTCGGCGCCGACGCGCTCCGCGCGGATGATCAGCGACCCGTTCCGGTTCAGCGTGCCGCCCGTCACCGCGTCGCCTTCGGCCTTCTCGACGGGGACCGGCTCGCCGGTGATCATGGATTCGTCGACTGCGCTGCGGCCCTCCACCACGCTGCCGTCGACCGGCACGCTGTCTCCCGGCCGCACGCGGAGGAGATCGCCCTGCCTCACCGCATCGAGCGGAACGTCGGTCTCCGCGCCGTCCGAAGCGATCCGCCGCGCCGTCTTCGGCGCGAGGTCGAGAAGCGCCCGGATCGCCGAGCCCGTCCGCTCCCGCGCCCTCAGCTCCAGCACCTGTCCCAGGAACACCAGCGCCACGATGACCGCGGCGGCCTCGAAATAGACCGGCACCGCCTCGCCATGACCGCGGAACTGGTGCGGGAAGATGTCGGGGAACAGCGTCGCGATCACGCTGTAGGCATAGGCCGTGCCGACGCCGATCGAGATCAGCGTCCACATGTTGGGGCTGCGGTTGACGAAGGATTGGTAGCCGCGCACGAAGAAGGGAACGGCAGCCCACAGGACGACGGGCGTGGCGAGCACGAGCTCCAGCCACGCCGCGGTCCGCTCGCCGATCCAGTCGCGCACCGGCAGGCCGAGCATCGGTCCCATCGTGATGACGAGGAGGGGTATGGACAGCAGGCCCGAGACCCAGAGCCTGCGGGTGAAGTCGACGAGCTCGGGATTGGGACCCTCCTCGCCAGTCGGCACGCCCATCGGCTCCAGCGCCATGCCGCAGATCGGGCACGATCCCGGCCCGTCCCTGACGATCTCGGGATGCATGGGGCAGGTATACTTTACCGCCTTCCTCGGCGCGACGCCGGAGGCGCCTTCGGCCGGGACAGCCCGTTTCGCGCCGCCGTACCTGTCCGGCTCGGCCCTGAGCCTGCTCTCGCAGCTCGCGGAGCAGAAATAGTAGCCCTTGCCCTCCTGGCGCAGGAAGTGGCGCGCCGACGCCCGGTCCACCTCCATCCCGCAGACCGGATCCGTGGCGGTCAGGTAGGCCGAAGGATCGGCGACGAACTTGTCGCGGCAGCCCTCGGAGCAGAAACGGTAGACCCGCCCGGCATGCTCGGCGCGCGGCCCGTCTGCGGCCGCATCCACCGTCATCCCGCACACCGGATCGCGCACGCTCCCGGCTTCGGGGGCGACGTCTCCGCCGTGAGGATGGTCGTGACGATGTCCGTGATCGCGCGAGGTCATGGCTGCGGCCTCCGTTGCTGACCGGACACCCATCGCACTTCCAGCAGATGGAAGGTCAAGCGCTTTTCCGGCCCGGATTTCACGAAGTCCGGAACGGCCGGCGATTTCGGAAGGGGATGGTGCTGCGAGAGAGGATTGAACTCTCGACCTCTCCCTTACCAAGGGAGTGCTCTACCACTGAGCTACCGCAGCAGGTCGCGATTGCGGCGGACTTCTGCCACAAGCATGGGCCAAGCGCAAGCATGGATCGGCGCATTCGCGCATTCCATCGGGCGTTTTGAGACCGGGCGGCGATCTGCTATGGAGTCTGTCGCCACTTGAACACAATTCACGCCTAGGCCCGCATCGCGAATGCACCCGACGGACGAAGAGAATAGCCGCAAGCAGGGCGACCGCAGCCCCACCCGGCAGGACGACGCCAGGAAGGCGCGGCTGGCGGAGCAGCTGCGCGCCAACCTGCAGCGGCGCAAGGCGCAGGCGCGGTCGAGGCGCGCGGGCGACGCGGACCTTCGGCCCGAAGGCCTGGTCGCCGCGGAGGTGAGGGACGGCGACGGCTGAGCGCTTTTTCCTCCGGCGAAAAGGGCGAGGGACGGCGGCCGGAATCCGGCGCGGCAGCCGCAACGGGCCGGAGGCGGCCGGCAAAGGAACGAATGGCCGTTTCGGGTACGACGCCGGAACGGCGGGGCGGAAAGGACGGGCGGGGCGGCGATGCCGTGGCGAAGGCCGTTGATCGCGGCCCTCCGCCGGGCTAGACGGACCGGCTTCGAAGCAAAAGGCAAGCCGGCGGGCCGGCAGAGGGACAGCGCATGGATCGCATCAGGATCGTCGGCGGAAACCAGCTCAACGGGTCGATCCCGATTTCCGGCGCCAAGAACGCCGCTTTGCCGCTGATGATCGCGTCGCTCCTGACCGACGAGACGCTCAGCCTCGACAATGTGCCGCATCTGGCCGACGTCGAGCAGCTCACCCGCATCCTCGGCAATCACGGCGTCGACTATTCGGTCAACGGCCGCCGCGAGGCGCAGGATTCGGCCTATGCCCGCACCATGAACTTCACGGCGCGCAACATCGTCGACACCACCGCGCCCTACGAGCTCGTGTCGAAGATGCGCGCCTCGTTCTGGGTCATCGGGCCGCTGGTGGCGCGCATGGGCGAGGCGCGGGTGTCGCTGCCCGGCGGCTGCGCCATCGGCACGCGCCCGGTCGATCTGTTCATCGACGGGCTGCGCACGCTCGGCGCGGAGATCGACATCGAGCAGGGCTACGTCAACGCGCGCGCGCCGAAGGGCCTCGTCGGCAACCGCTACGTCTTCCCCAAGGTCTCGGTCGGCGCCACCCACGTGCTGATGATGGCGGCGACGCTGGCCAGGGGGCAGACCGTGCTCGAGAACGCCGCGCGCGAGCCCGAGGTCGTCAACCTCGCCGAATGCCTGAACGCCATGGGCGCGAAGATCTCGGGCGCGGGCAGCGCGACCATCGTCATCGACGGCGTCGCCTCGCTGTCGGGCGCCACGCACCAGGTGATCCCCGACCGCATCGAGACCGGCACCTACGCCATGGCCGTGGCGATGACCGGCGGCGACGTCATCCTCGAAGGCGCGCGCGCCGAACTGCTCGACGCCGCGCTCGGCGTCCTCGAGCAGGCGGGCGTGGAGGTCACGCCCCTCAATTCCGGCATCCGCGTGCGCCGCAACGGCAGCGCGATCCGCCCGGTCGACATCACGACCGAGCCTTTCCCCGGCTTCCCGACCGACCTTCAGGCGCAGTTCATGGGGCTGATGACGCGGGCGCAGGGCCGCTCGCACATCACCGAGACCATCTTCGAGAACCGCTTCATGCACGTGCAGGAGCTGGCGCGGCTGGGCGCCAGGATCACGCTGTCCGGCCAGACCGCGATCGTCGACGGCGTCGACAGGCTCAAGGGCGCACCGGTGATGGCCACCGACCTGCGCGCCTCGGTGTCGCTGGTCATCGCCGGGCTGGCCGCGGAGGGCGAAACCATCGTCAACCGCATCTACCATCTCGACCGCGGCTTCGAGCGGCTGGAAGAGAAGCTGTCCGGCTGCGGCGCGGTGGTGGAGCGGCTGTCGTCGTGAGGTCAGGGGAGTAAGGGAACGGGGGAATAGGGAGTAAGGCGCGTTCTTTCAGCCGCTGCTTTCCTTACTCCCTATTCCCCTATTCCCTTATTTCCCTACTCCCCTACTCCCTTCTCTTTCGGTTGCACTGCACACGAAGACGGCCTAACACCGGAACGAACCCGTCCCGGCTTTCCGGATAGCGCATCGGCCATGTCACAGATCAAGCTCGTCGCTCTCGATGAACAGGACCTTGCGGTCGTGTCCGCGCACGTGCAGGACGCGGTGCTGAAGGTGGGCGACCTGTCCTTTCTCGCGGCCGAGAAGCGTTTCGTCGCCGCGCTCAACCGTTTCGTGTGGGAGAACCGGCCGGGCTTCTTCCGCCACAACAACGAGCGCCGGCGCAGCGCGCTGCATTTCGAGGCGGTGCGCAACGTGAAGATCGCCGGCTTCTCGCGCGACAAACCCGAGGAGGTGCTGTCGCTGCTCGCCATCCGGTTCGAGCCGGCCGGGGAAGCGCCGGCCGGCACCATCGAGCTGACCTTCTCGGCCGGTGCCGCCGTCCGGCTCGACGTCGATTACATCGAGGCGCGGCTCGCCGATCTCGGCGCGGCCTGGCAGACCGCCTCCCGCCCCGCACACAAGGATTGAGCGTTCCGCCATGCCGCTGCGCCTCGACCGCACCGCCGCCGATTTCGACGCCCGCTTCACCGCCTTCCTCGCTACCAAGCGCGAGGTGTCGGAGGACGTGGACGCGACCGTGCGCGACATCATCGCCCGCGTGCGCGCCGAGGGCGACGCGGCGTTGATCGACTACACCGCCCGCTTCGACCGGCTCGACCTGTCGGCGGGCAGGCCCGGCATCCGCATCACCGAGGCCGAGATCGACGCCGCCGTGGCCGCGGTCGATGCCGACACGCTTGCCGCGCTGGAGCTGGCGCATGCGCGCATCGCCGCCCACCATGCCCGGCAGATGCCGAAGGACGACCGCTATACGGACGCGCTCGGGGTCGAGCTCGGCTCGCGCTGGACCGCGATCGAGGCGGTCGGCCTCTACGTGCCCGGAGGCACGGCGAGCTATCCGAGTTCGGTGCTGATGAACGCGGTACCGGCCCGGGTGGCGGGCGTCGAGCGCATCGTCATCACCGTGCCGTCGCCGGGGGGCGAGCTGAACCCGCTGGTGCTGGCGGCCGCGCGCCTTGCCGGCGTCTCCGAGATCTACCGCGTCGGCGGCGCGCAGGCGATCGCGGCGCTGGCCTACGGCACCGAGACCATCGCGCCGGTCGCCAAGATCGTCGGCCCCGGCAACGCCTGGGTCGCGGCGGCCAAGCGGCGCGTCTTCGGCACGGTCGGCATCGACATGATCGCCGGCCCCTCGGAAGTGCTGGTCATCGCCGACGGCGCCAACGATCCGGCGTGGCTCGCCGCCGACCTGATCGCCCAGGCCGAGCACGACACGGCCGCGCAGTCGATCCTCGTCACCGACGACGCCCGCCTCGCGGACGCGGTGGAGGCGGAGGTCGCCCGCCAGATCGCCCGCCTGCCGCGCGGCGAGACGGCCGCTGCAAGCTGGCGCGACTTCGGCGCCATCGTCCTCGTCAACGATCTCGCCGACGCCGTGCCGCTCGCCAACCGCATCGCGGCCGAGCATGTCGAGCTCGCCGTCGAGGACCCCGAGGCCCTGCTGCCGCGGATTCGCAACGCCGGTGCGGTCTTCCTCGGCCGCCACACGCCGGAGGTGATCGGCGACTATGTCGGCGGCTCCAACCACGTCCTGCCCACGGCGCGCTCGGCGCGCTTCTCCTCCGGCCTGTCGGTGCTCGACTTCGTCAAGCGCACCTCGATCCTGAAGCTCGGGCCGGAGCAGCTGCGTGCGCTGGCGCCGGCGGCCATCGCGCTCGCCCGGGCCGAGAACCTCGACGGCCACGCCGCGTCCGTCGCGATCAGGCTCAACCCGGAGGGCTGACGCGGATGGGCCAGCACGACGCCAGCGCCCGGCTGATCGACGTCGAACTGGACGAATCCATCGGCCGCTCGACGCCCGACGTCGAGCACGAACGCGCGGTGGCGATCTTCGACCTGATCGAGGAGAATTCCTTCCATCCCGTCGGCGACAACGGCGCGGGACCCTACCGGCTGAAGCTGTCGCTCGCCGAGGCGCGCCTCATCTTCGCGGTCTCGCGCGAGAACGGCGAGCCGGTCGTCACCCACATCCTGTCGCTGACCCCGTTCCGGCGGGTGGTCAAGGACTACTTCTTGATCTGCGAAAGCTATTACGAGGCCATCCGCTCCTCGACGCCGTCGCAGATCGAGGCCATCGACATGGGCCGGCGCGGCCTTCACAACGAGGGCTCACAGACGCTGATGGACCGGCTCGCCGGCAAGATCGAGGTCGACTTCGACACGGCGCGGCGGCTGTTCACGCTGGTCTGCGTGCTGCACTGGAAGGGCTAGGCGAGAGTGGCTGCGGGCGCTGCGCTTCCCCGCTCGATCCTGTTCCTGTGCGGCATGAACGCCATCCGCTCGCCCATGGCCGAAACACTGGCGAGGGCGCGGCTGCCGGCGGGCGTGTTCCTCGCCTCGGCCGGCGTGCGGGCCGGCCAGCGCGATCCCTTCGTCGATGCCGTCCTCGCCGAGAAGGGCCTGTCGCTCGGCGAGCACCAGCCGCAGCGCCTCGACGACCTCGAGGACATCTATTTCGACCTGATCGTCACACTTGCGCCCGAGGCGCACCATGCGGCGCTGGAGCTGACGCGTTCGCTGGCGGTGGACGTCGAATACTGGCCGACCGCCGACCCCTCGATCGCCACCGGCACGCGCGAGCGCATCATGGACGCCTATCGCGACGTGCGCGACCGGCTGGAGGCGCGCATCGCCGAGCGCTTCACGCCGCCGCAGGCGTGAACAATCCGCGAATAAGCGTGTTCACAAAGCGGGCGCAATCATATAGGTTCCGCGCAATTTCCGGCCACAGCGGCCGGAAGTGCCAATCCAAGCCACAGGTATCGGATGCCGAAGGAAGAAGTACTGGAGTTTCCGGGCGTCGTCACTGAACTGCTGCCCAATGCGATGTTCAGGGTGAAGCTCGAAAACGATCACGAGATCATTGCGCACACGGCCGGGCGCATGCGCAAGAACCGCATTCGCGTGCTGACCGGCGACAAGGTCCTCGTCGAGATGACACCCTACGACCTGACCAAGGGTCGCATCACCTACCGCTTCAAGTAGCGGCCAGCGGCCGCATGCCGACGGATCTGCAATGAGCGTCTCCCAGAAGCTGG
This sequence comes from Aquamicrobium sp., assembly GCA_014860725.1. Next base: position 1,169 of record JACZJD010000189.1, on the reverse strand, counting down.
TGCTTGCCTCGGGCTCGCCGAGACGGATCGAGCTTCTGCAGCAGGCCGGCATCGAACCCGCCCGGCTCTATCCCGCCGACATGGACGAAACGCCGCTGCGGGCCGAGCATCCGCGCTCGCTGGCCAAGCGGCTGTCGCGCGCCAAGGCGGAGAAGGCGCTCGAAGGGCTGAAGAACGACGGCGCGCCCGAAGCCGGCGCCTTCATCCTCGCCGCCGACACCGTGGTCGCCGTCGGCCGCCGCATCCTGCCCAAGGCGGAGACGACCGACGAGGCGTCGAACTGCCTCAGGCTCCTGTCCGGCCGCACCCATCGCGTCTACACCGGCGTGTGCCTCATCACGCCGGCCGGCAAGGTGCGCCAGCGCCTGTCGGAGACGCGCGTACGCTTCAAGCGGCTGTCGCGCGACGAGCTCGAGGCCTATCTCGCTTCCGGCGAATGGCGCGGCAAGGCGGGCGGCTACGCCGTGCAGGGGCTGGCCGGCGCCTTCGTCGTCAAGATCGTCGGCTCCTACACCGGCGTCGTCGGCCTGCCGCTCTACGAGACGCTCGGGCTTCTGGCCTCCGACGGCTTCAAGGTGCATGCCGGCTGGCATGCGGGCACGAGGACCTGACCGCCATGGCGGACGAGGCGAACCCCGGCGGCAAGGTCACGCCCCTGAGGCCGAGGCGGCCCTGCCCCGAATGCGGCAAGCCGTCGTCGCGCGCCGACTATCCCTTCTGCTCGCCGCGCTGCAAGGACGTCGATCTGAACCGCTGGCTCTCGGGACGCTACGTCATCCCCGCGACCGAGGACGAGGACGGCGCCGACGGCGAAGACGGTCCGCCGGATCGCTCCTAGATCGCGCCGCGCCCGGCGGACGTCGGGGCGCGACCCTCCCCTTCACCAGCCCGGCACCGGGACCATCCGGAAGCCGGTTTCCCTTTCGGGCTGGTGCCTTGGCGCCATCCGCGACCTGCCGCGGAAAAAGCTGCGGAATCGGCAGCCGGCATGCTGGACAGGCGGAAATCACATGCTATAACCCACGCGCTTTCGGCGGGTCGCCAACACCGCCGCACGGGAGGAAGCCGGTCGTCGGCCCTTCTTCCGGCAAGCCCAGGTAGCTCAGTTGGTAGAGCATGCGACTGAAAATCGCAGTGTCGGTGGTTCGATTCCGCCCCTGGGCACCATT
>JACZJD010000188.1 GCA_014860725.1 Aquamicrobium sp. | reverse complement strand
GCTGGCGCCGGCGCGGTTGAGCGCATGCAGGCACACCGCCAGCGGCTCGGCGCAGGCGGCCTCGGCCAGCGACACCTCGGGGTTGTCGACCCGCACGCACTGGAAGGCGTCGACCACCATCAGGTCGCGGAACCCGCCCTGCTCGTGCGGGAAGCGCAGCGCCGAGCCGAAGAAGCGCATCGCGAGGCAATGCTGCTGCAGGCCGTCGAGGCAGTAGCGGCAGGCGTTGCACGGCCGGCTCGGATTGACCGCGACGCGGTCGCCGGGAGCGACGCCCTCGACGCCCGCGCCGACCGCCCGCACCGTGCCCGCGACCTCGTGGCCGAGGACGATCGGCTCGCGCACCCGGATCGGGCCGAAGCCGCCGTCCTGGTAGTAGTGCAGGTCCGAGCCGCAGATGCCGCCCGCGGCCATGGCCACCAGCACCTCGCCCGGGCCGGGCGCGGCGACGTCGGCCTCCTCGATGCGGATGTCGCCCTTCTCGTAGAGCCTGCACACGCGCGTCTTCATCGCCTAGTTCCCCATCAGCGTGGTCGGCAGCCAGGTGGCGAAGGGCGGATAGTAGGACACCAGAAGCAGCACGATGATGTTGGAGATCAGGAACGGCACGATCGCCCTGACCACCGGCATCAGCGGGATGCGCGCGATGTTGGCGGCGACGAACAGGCACACGCCGACCGGCGGCGTGGTCAGGCCGATCATCAGGTTGAGCACCGCGAAGGTGGCGAAGTGCAGCGGGTCGATGCCGACGCTCACCGCCAGCGTCAGCAGAGGCACGAACAGGATGATCAGCGCCGCGATTGTCTCCATGAACATGCCGATGATCAGCAGCAGGATGTTGATCAGCAGGATGACGAGGATCTTGCTGTCGGTGATCGACAGCACCGCGCCGACGATCATCTGCGGGATGCGCTCCGACGCTAGGATCGAGCCGAACACGTTGGCGAAGCCGACGAGCGCCAGGATGCCGGCCGACGATATGGCGCTGTCGATCAGGATCTTCGGCACGCGCGAGATCGGCAGCTCGCGATAGATGAAGGCGCCGACGACGAAGGCGTAGATGCTGGCGACGATGGCGGTCTCGGTCGGGGTGGCGATGCCGGTCAGGAGGCCGCCGATGACCAGCGCGATCATGGCCAGCGCCCAGAAGGCCGAGAAGAAGGCGGCGAACAGCTCGCCGAAGCCCTTCCACGCCTGGCGCGGATAGTTGCGGCGCACGGCGAGCACATAGCAGGTGATGCCCATGCCGACGCCCATCAGGATGCCCGGCACCGCCCCGGCGAGGAAGAGCTGGCCGACGGAGATGCCGGACAGCGCGCCGACGATGATCATCGGCACGCTCGGCGGCAGCATCGGGCCGACGGTCGAGGAGGCGGCGGTGATGGCGGCGGAGAAGTCGGCCGGGTAGCCCGACTTCTTCATGCCCGGGATCATGACGCCGCCGGTGGCGGCGACGTCGGCGACCGCGGTGCCGGAGACGCCGCCGAACAGCATCGAATCCGCGACGTTGGCCATGGCGAGGCCGCCGCGCATCCAGCCGACCAGCGCGTTGGCCAGCCGGATGATGCGCTCGGTGACGCCGCCGTAGTTCATCAGGTTGCCGGCGAGGATGAAGCCGGGGATGCACAGGAGCACGAACACGTCCATGCCGGCATACATGCGCTGCGGGATGATGACGACCGGCAGGCCGGCGGCGAGGATGTAGGCCAGCGACGAGAGGCCGAGGCAGACCGCGACCGGCACGCCGAGCGCAAGCGTCCCGAAGAACGTCGCGAGAAGCAGGAAGAGTTCCATGGTGTCAGGCTTCCTCGGGGCGCTGGGGCCGCCCGTCTTCCGTCCCGGCGAGCATTCCGACGACGCGCAGAAGAGCGAACATGAACAGGAGGATGGAAAGGAAGAGCACGCTGGCGTGGATGTAGTCCATGGTCCAGCGCAGGCTGGGCGCGCGCTGGAACGCGCCGATCTGGGTGAAGCGCCACGCCGGGAAGATCATCGCCGCGCCGAGCACGGCGGTGGCGACGGCGGCGAACAGGCGCATCCACCACGCCGCCTTCTCGGTCACGGCTTCCTGCAGCATGTCGACGTTCACCAGCTCGCCGGTCACCAGCGACAGGCCGATGCCGAACGCGGTCATGTAGAGCAGGAGGTAGCGCGACAGCTCCTCCGTCCATACCGGCGAGGGCAGGCCGAAGGTGCGGGTGACGATCTGGACCGTCACCACCACGACCAGGACGAAGAACGAGAGCCCGACCGCCGCGCGGCTGACGACCGTGAGGAGCCTTGTCAACAAAGCCAACGATTGCATGGCATCAAACCTTCTGTGGCAGCGGCCCCGGATCGCCGCGCGCCGCGGCGGGCGCATGAAGCGGCGATCCGTCCCTGTCCGGGCGCCGGTTTCTTCACGAGGGCCGGGCCGCGCGATGCGGGACCGGCCCTGCCCGGTGCCCTAGCGGTTGAAGAGGTCCTCGACGACCGGCCGGATGCTCTCGTCGACGCTGTTGATGACGGCGTCGCGCGCGGCGTCGGCGAAGGCCTGCTGGTCGACCTCGACGAAGGTCATGCCCTTGGCCTCGAGGTCGGCACGGATGGCGTCCTCGTCCTTGAGGAACTGCTCGCGCTCGAACTCCTGGGCGCGGCGCGCGGCCTCGAGCACATGGCCCTGGTCCTCTTCCGACAGACGGCTCCACACCTGCTCGGCGATGGTGAGATAGATCCACGAGCGCACGTGCTCGGTCAGGTTGACGTGGCTCTGCACCTCGTTGAACGAGGCCGACTGGATCAGCGCCAGCGGGTTCTCCTGGCCGGCGATGGTGCCGTTCTGCAGCGAGGTGAAGACCTCGGAGAAGGCCATCGGCGTCGGCTGCGCGCCGAGCGCGGTCCACACGTCGACGAAGAGCGGCACGTTGGGCACGCGCATGCGCATGCGCTCCAGCTCCCCGGGCCTGGTGATGGCGCGGTTGGCGGTCAGGTTGCGCGGGCCGCGGGCGAAATAGGCGATCGGCCGCACCTGCGCGCGCTCGACGATCTGGGCCTCGATCTCCTTGCCGATCTCGCCGCCTGCGACGGCGTCCATGTCCTCGAGCGAGGTGTAGCCGTAGGGGATGGCGAGAAGCGCGGCCATCGGCGCCCAGTTCTGCAGGCTCTCGCCGGTGATGGTCATCTCGACCGTGCCGAGCTGCATGCCGTTGATCAGGTCGATCTCGCGGCCGAGCGAATCGTTGGGGAACACCTCGACGACGATGCGGCCGTCGGTCAGCGCCGAAAGCTCCTCGCCGAACTTCAGCGACGCCTTGTGCCACGAGTTCTGCTCGTTGGCGAGGTGGCCGAGCTTGAGCTTCAGCTCCTGCGCGAGCGCGCCGGTGGTGAGCGTGGTCGCGAGCATGAAGCCCGCCAGAATTGCCTTGATACCGAATTTCGAAGTCATGCCATGCCTCCCTGGCTCGATGGTCTTTTGTGGAAGTTGGGCCGCTATCCGGCGGCGTCGAACAGCTCCGGGCGGGCCTTGGCCACGGCCGGCAGCGATTTCAGGATCTCGCGCAGATGCACGCGCATGGCGCTCTCGGCGGCGGCGACGTCGTTGGCGGCGATGGCGTCCACCACCGCCTCGTGCTGGGCGACGAGCAGGCGGATGTGCACCTTCTCGATGCTCAGGTAGCGCACGCGGTCCATCTGCGCCTTCACCTCCTCGACCACGCGCCAGGCGTAGGCCTTGCCCGCCATGTCGGCGAGCGTGCGGTGGAAGAGCTCGTCGAGCCGGACGAACGCGTTCTCGTCGGTCTCGGCGACGCGCTTCTGCTGGGCGATCTGGTCGGCGAGCTCGCGCCGGATCGCCGCGTCGGCGCGCTCGGCGACGATCTTGACCACGTCGGCCTCGATGGCCTCGCGCACGAAGCGCGCATCCATCACCGCCCCGGTGGAGATGCGGGTGATCATGGTGCCGCGCTGCGGCCTGATCTGGACGAGGCCGGCCTCGGCGAGCTTGATGAACGCCTCGCGCACCGGCTGGCGGGAGACGGCGTAGGCGCGCGCGATCTCGGTCTCGGAAATCACCTCGCCGGGCAGCAATTCGGTGCGCACGATGCGCTCGCGCAGCCGCCGGTAGATCTGCGGCGCGATCGCGGAGCCCGCATCGAGGCTGGCGGCGGTGGCTTCGGAATACATCGGACATTTCCTCCTTCCTTCTTATCCTCCATACTTCCATACTAGTCAACTCTTGTGTATGAAGCAGGCAATTGCCCGCGAAACGGTCATTGCGGATCGCCGTGCTCATAGGTGTATCCCCGTGGCGGCCGACAAGGACGGACGGCAAGGACGAGGCAGGCACGGACGGCGAGGGCGGACACCGCGGCGGATGCCGGGAAAGGTCCGCCGGCGGACAGGATTGCGGCCGTCGCAATTCCGGGAAAGGTGCGCAAGCGCTTTTCCGTCCGGGGTTGCGCGAAAGACAGGGATGGGGCGCTTCCGCTTTTCTCCGAAAGGCGGAAACGTTCCGGAGCGGTCCGGGGGAGGCGCGATGGCGTCCCGCCGGGACCGTGCGAAGAACGAAGGAACAGGGCCTTTCCGCGACCGGAGAAAAGCGGCGGGACCCGAGACGAAGGGAGAGCATATGCGGCAGACCTGGAGGTGGTTCGGTCCCCACGACCTGACATCGGTGGACGACATGCGGCAGGCGGGCGTCGAGGGCGTCGTCAGCGCGCTGCACCACGTGCCCACCGGCGCGGTGTGGACCGGCGCCGAGATCGCCAAGCGCGCGGAGGCCATCGGCCGCATGAAGGACGGCTCGCCCTCCGGCCTCGCCTGGGAGGTCGTGGAGAGCCTGCCGGTCTCCGAGGACATCAAGAAGCAGAAGGGCGAGTGGCGCACCCACATCGCCAACTACAGGACCAGCCTCGAGAACCTCGCCGCGCAGGGGCTGGAGACGATCTGCTACAACTTCATGCCGGTCCTCGACTGGACGCGGACCGACCTCGCCTTCCGCGTGCCGCATGGCGGCACCTGCATGCGCTTCGACCTGATCGACTTCGCCGCCTTCGACATCCACATCCTGGAGCGCAGGGGCGCGGCCGAGGATTTCGCCCCCGAGGTCTGCGAACAGGCGGCCCGCCGCTTCGCCGCCATGAGCGAGGCGCGCAAGGCGGAGCTCGCCGCCAACGTCACCGCCGGCCTGCCCGGCTCGACGGAGAGCATGTCCGTCGCCGACGTGCGCCGCCACCTCGCCGAATATGACGACATCGACGCCGAGACGCTGCGCGCCCATTTCGTCGCCTTCCTCGAGGAGGTGGTCCCGGTGGCCGAGAAGCTCGGCATGCGGCTGTGCTGCCACCCCGACGATCCGCCGTTCCCGCTGCTCGGCCTGCCGCGCATCATGTCCACAGCGGCGGACTACCGCCGCATCCTCGACGCCGTCGACAGCCCCGCCAGCGGCATGACGCTGTGCTCCGGCTCGCTCGGCGCGCGCGCCGACAACGACCTGCCGGCGATCATGCGCGAATTCGCGCCGCGCGTGCACTTCCTGCACCTGCGCAACGTGACCATAGAGGCGCCGGGCATGCCCGCCTCGTTCCACGAGGCCGAGCATCTGGGCGGCGGAACCGACATGGTGGCGCTGATCGGCGAGGTCCTGAGGGAGGAGGCGCGGCGCAAGGCCGAAGGCCGCGCCGACCACCAGATCCCGATGCGGCCCGACCATGGCCAGGACATCGTCGACGACCTCGGCCGCAAGGGCCAGCCGGGCTATCCGACCATCGGCAGGCTCAAGGGCCTGGCCGAGCTGCGCGGCATCATGACCGCGCTGTCGCATCCGGCGGTGAGCTTCCGGCCATGACCAGGCTGTCGGCCGCCTCGCGGGTCGCTGCGGCGGTGTCTGCGCCGGGCTACGCGCCCGCGGCGCATGCGGCGGGCATCGTCCATATCGGCGTCGGCGCCTTTCACAAGGCGCACCAGGCCGTCTACACCGACGCGGCGCTGGCCGCGGCCGGCGGCGACTCGCGCATCGTCGGCGTCAGCCT
>JACZJD010000187.1 GCA_014860725.1 Aquamicrobium sp. | reverse complement strand
GACGCGATAGGTCTCGACGCGCTCGACCGGCTTCCAGTCGGCATGGGCGGCGGCCGGAGCCCCGATCAGGGCCGCCGTGACAGCCAGCGCGCGAAAGCCGTATCCCATCGTCCAAACCCGCTTCGTCCGTTCAGTCTCATGTTCGATGCAGGCCGCCCCGCACCCGGAATCACCGGTGCCGGGCACGCCGCATCGCCGGTTTTCGACCATTACCACAAGGGGAGCAAAATCATGACCGACACCGGCGCGATCGAAACCAGCCACGGAAAGATCGCCTATGCGCAGTCGCGGGCCGACGGCCCGGCGATCCTGCTGATCCACGGCAATTCGAGCAGCAAGGAGGTGTTCGCCGGCCAGCTGACGGCACCGGAACTGGCGAACTGGCGCGTCGTCGCCATCGACCTGCCCGGCCACGGCGCCTCCGAGGACGCGGCCGACCCGGCGCGCAGCTACACCTTCGGCGGCTATGCCGGGATGGTCGAGGAGGTGGCGGCGGCTCTGGGGCTCGACCGGCCGGTCGTGTTTGGCTGGTCGCTCGGCGGCCACATCGCGCTCGAACTGATCGGCCGCGGCTTCCCGGCCCGCGGCGTCATGATCAGCGGCACGCCGCCGGTGAAGGCCGAGATGGAATCCTTGCTGGCCGGCTTCAACATCGACCCGGCTGCGGAAAACCTCACTGGCAAGCGCGATTTCACCGAGGACGACGTCCTCGCCTACACCACCCACACCTCGGCCGTGAACGGGGTGGTCGATCCGCATCTCCTCGCCATGTGCCGACGCGCGGACGGGCGCGCCCGCGAGACCATGTTCGGCTCCGTCGTGCAGGGCCAGGCGCTGGACGAGCGCGAGATCGTCGCCACGACGACGGTTCCGCTCGCGGTGGTCAACGGCGTCGACGACGTCTTCATCCGGGCCGACTATTTCGACGGCCTTTCGTGGTCGTCGCTGTGGCCGGACGGCGTGGTGTGGCTGGAGGGTGCTGCGCACGCGCCCTTCCTGCAGCAGCCGCAGAAGTTCAACGCGCTGCTGGCGAAGTTCGCAGCCAGCGTCTAGCGGCACGCGTGCCAGCTCTGAGGAGAAGCCGATGTTCGACAAGATCCTGATCGCCAATCGCGGCGAGATCGCCGTCCGCGTCATCCGCACCGCGCGCCGGCTCGGCGTAGCGACAGTCGCCGTCCATTCGGATGCGGATGCCGGCGCGCTCCACGTCGCCATGGCCGACGAGGCCGTGCATATCGGCCCCTCGCCGGTCGGCGAGAGCTATCTCGTGGCCGACAGGATCATCGCTGCCGCGAAGGCCACCGGCGCGCAGGCGATCCATCCCGGCTACGGCTTCCTGTCGGAGAACCCCGATTTCGTCGAGCGGACAGAGGCGGCCGGCCTCGTCTTCATCGGCCCCTCGGCCAGGGCGATCCGGGCGATGGGCCTCAAGGACGCGGCCAAGCGGCTGATGGAGAAGGCCGGCGTGCCGGTCGTGCCCGGCTACCACGGCGAGGCGCAGGAGATCGTCATCCTCGCCACCAAGGCGCGCGAGATCGGCTATCCCGTGCTGATCAAGGCGCGGGCCGGCGGCGGCGGCAAGGGCATGCGCAAGGTCGACCATCCCGACGACTTCCCCGAGGCGCTGGCAGCCGCGCGCCGCGAGGCCAAGGCCGCCTTCGGCGACGACCGCGTGCTGGTGGAAAAATATGTCGAGAAGCCGCGCCACATCGAGGTGCAGGTGTTCGGCGACACGCACGGCAACGCCGTCCACCTCTTCGAGCGCGATTGCTCGGCCCAGCGCCGCCACCAGAAGGTGATCGAGGAAGCGCCGGCCCCGGGCATGACGGAGGAGATGCGCGCGGCGATGACGGAGGCAGCCGTCAAGGCGGCGAAGGCCATCGACTATTCCGGCGCCGGCACCATCGAGTTCATCGTCGATGCCTCGGAAGGGCTGCGGCCGGACCGCTTCTGGTTCATGGAGATGAACACGCGGCTTCAGGTCGAGCACCCGGTGACCGAGATGGTGACCGGAGTCGATCTGGTCGAGTGGCAGCTCCGCGTCGCGGCCGGCGAAAGGCTGCCGATGACGCAGGGGGAAATCGCGCTTTCCGGCCATGCCTTCGAGGCGAGGCTCTATGCCGAGGACGCCGCGAAGGGCTTTCTCCCCGCCATCGGCACGCTGCACCATCTGCGCTTCCCCGAGACGACGGTGGCGGATGCGTCGATCCGCATCGAGACCGGCGTGCGCGAGGGCGATGCGATCTCGCCCTTCTACGACCCGATGATCGCCAAGCTGGTGACGCATGCGCCGACGCGCGCAGCGGCGCTGGCGGCGCTGTCGGACGCGCTCGTGCGCACCGAGATCGCCGGTTCCGTGGTCAACACAGCGTTCCTCGCCGCGCTCGCGGCCGACCCCGACTTCGCGGCCGGCAATGT
>JACZJD010000186.1 GCA_014860725.1 Aquamicrobium sp. | reverse complement strand
CTCCCAAGGCTCTGTGCGACTGCACCGGCATGTCCCGCATTGTGTTGACGTTGGTGATCGCGTGGACGGGGCCGGTCAACCGCCGCTCCGGTTTCCGGCCCCTAACCCATGCCAAAACGCCGCAAAAATCAAGCCCGCACCGTCCACAGCCGTCAGAGGCCCGACGGCGGGCCCTCAGAGCGGCGCTTTCTCCGCGGCATCCATCGCCTGCGCCACCTCGGCGAGAATCGCATAGGAGCGGACCCGCGCGGCATGGTCGAAGATCTGCGCCGCCACCATCAGCTCGTTGGCCTCAGTGCGCGCGATGAAGGCCTCCAGTCCCTGCCGCACGGCGTCGCGCGAGCCGACGATGGCGGTCGACAGCGTGTGGGCGAGGAGCGCGCGCGCCGCCGGCTCCAGGCTCTCGGCATAGCCCGGCAGCGGCGCCGGCAGCTTGCCGGGCCGGCCGCTGCGAAGATTGACGAAGGCCTGCTGCAGCGAGGTGAAGAGGAGCTTCGCCTCCTCGTCGGTGTCGGCGGCGATGACGTTGACGCCGAGCATGGCATAGGGCCTGTCGAGATATTGCGACGGCTCGAAGCGGCTGCGGTAGACCTCCAGCGCCCGCTCCATCTCGGCCGGCGCGAAATGCGAGGCGAAGGCGTAGGGCAGGCCGAGCATGGCGGCGAGCTGGGCGCCGTAGAGGCTGGAGCCCAGTATCCACACCGGCACCTTCAGCCCTGCGCCCGGCACGGCGCGGACGAGCTGGCCCGGCTGCTCCGGCTCGAAATAGGAGATCAGTTCGACCACGTCGTTGGGGAACGAATCGATGTCGGCGTTCATGTTGCGCCTGAGCGCATGCGCAGTGCGCGCATCCGTGCCCGGCGCGCGGCCGAGGCCGAGGTCGATGCGGCCGGGATGCAGCGCCTCCAGCGTGCCGAAGGCCTCGGCCACCATCAGCGGCGAATGGTTGGGCAGCATGATGCCGCCCGCGCCGACGCGGATGGTGGAGGTGCCGGCCGCGACATGGGCGATGACCACGGCGGTGGCCGCGCTGGCGATGCCCGGCATGTTGTGATGCTCGGCCAGCCAGTAGCGGCGGTAGCCGAGCCGTTCGGCATGGCGGGCGAGGTCGAGCGTGTTGGCGAGCGACTGTGCAACGTCGCTGCCTTCGGGCACGGGCGAGAGATCGAGAACGGAGAGCGGTGTCATCGCGCCGATATAGGATGCCTCCCGGCGATCACCAAGCGGCAGGCGGGACAGGACCGGCGCGTCACGCGCCGGCCGGCTCCGCCTTCCTCGCCGCCACCGCCTTCCGCACCTCGGGCGCGACCTTCGTGCCGTAAAGCTCGATCGCTTTCATCAGCTTGCCGTGATCCATGACGCCGATGGCCATCTGGAGCACGAAACGGTCGAAGCCGAAGATCTCGTGATTGGCGAGGATCTTGTCCGTCACCTGCGCCGGGCTGCCGGCGAAGTTGGCGCCGAGCGGTTCCGCGCTCGCCGCGAACTCGGCCCTGGTGATGGAGGCGCCCCAGCCACGCTCGCGGCCGATGCGGTTCATGACGTCGGCATGCGGCGGAAACGCGGTGTCGATGGCCTCCTGGCTGGTCTCGGCCACGAAGCCGTGGACGTTGATCGAGGTCTTGAGCGTCGCCGGATCGCGGCCGAACTTCTTCGCCGCCTCGCGGTAGAGATTGAACAGCGGCGCGAAGCGGTGCGGCTCGCCGCCGATGATGGCGAGCGCCAGCGGCAGGCCGAGCATGGCGGCACGGCCGACCGACTGCGGCGTGCCGCCGACGGCGATCCAGATCGGCAGCCTGTCCTGCACCGGCCGCGGATAGACGCCGCGGCCGTCGATCCGCGGCGTGTGCCGGCCGCCCGGCCACGTGACGTGCTCGCCCTCGTTGAGCTTGATGAGCAGATCGAGCTTTTCGGAAAACAGCGTGTCGTAGTCCTCCAGCGCATAGCCGAAGAGCGGGAAGGATTCGATGAAGGAGCCGCGCCCGGCCATGATCTCGGCGCGGCCGCCGGTCAGGTTGTCGAGCGTCGAAAACTGCTGGTAGACGCGGATGGGATCGTCCGAGGACAGGACCGACACCGCGCTCGACAGGCGGATGCCCTTCGTCCGCGTCGCAGCCGCCGCCAGCGCCACGGCGGGCGCGGAGACGGCGTAGTCGGGGCGGTGATGCTCGCCCAGCCCGAAGAAGTCGAGGCCGAGCTGGTCGGCAAGTTCGATCTCCTCGACGAGGTTCCTCAGCCGCTCCTGCGGGCTGGTGATCCTGCCCGTCACCGGGTCCTTGCCGACATCGCCGAAGGTGTAGAGGCCGAGTTCCATGATGAAAAATCCCGTTTCGCTGCCGCAGAGTTAGGCACAGGCATGGCGATGCGCCAGTGACAAGCTGTGAACGGGGTGTCTACCGGCCCAGCACCATCGCCCAGTAGCGCTGGCCGTTGCCGTCGGAGGCATAGGCGAGCCCGTAGCGGCCGAAACGCGGATCGAGCATGTTGCTGCGGTGGCCGGGCGAGGCCATCCACATCGAGAACAGCCGCTCCGGCTCCATGCGGCCATGCGCCAGATTCTCGGCCGCCGGCGCATCGACGCCGTCGCGGCGCATCCGTGTCGCGAAGTCGCGGCCGGGCCCGGTGGTGTGCTCCATCTTCCCCGAGCCGGCCATGTAGGCGGCCTGGCGCACCGCCGCCCGCTCCAGCCTCTCGTCCGGCGACAGGGCCGGCAGGCCGGCCGA
>JACZJD010000185.1 GCA_014860725.1 Aquamicrobium sp. | reverse complement strand
GGCTCGCCGCGGCCGCCGCCTCGCGCTCCTCGGCCCGCTGCAGCCCCTCGCGATAGCTCTGGGGTATCTCCTTCACATAGGCGAGGAGCGGCTTCTCCAGCTCCTCCAGCTCCTCGTCGGAGAGGAGATCGCGCACGTTCTTGTGGGCGATGCCCTTGTGGCAGTCGATGCAGGTGTTGCCGGCCGCCATCGCGTCGAGATGGCTCTTTCGCGCGCGCGGCTGCTGGAATTCGGGATTCATCGATTCGATGGTGTGGCAGTTGCGGCACTCGCGGGAATCGGTCCGCTTCATCGAGGCCCACACGTTCTTGGCGAGCGTCAAGCGCTTGGCCTCGAACTGCTCCGGCGTCCGGATCGAGCCGAGCGCCCAGTGGTAGAGCTCCCTCGAGGCCTGGATCTTGCGGATGACCTTGTGGAACCATTCCTTGGGCACGTGGCAGTCCGAGCAGGTCGCCTGGACGCCGGTGCGGTTCTGGTAATGGATCTTGGTCGAATACTCCTCGTACACATAGGCGCGCATCTCGTGGCACGACTTGCAGAACGGCATGGTGTTGGTGGCTTCCATCGCCGTGTTGAAGCCGCCCCAGAACACGATGCCGCCGACGAAGCCGGCCAGCAGCAGGGTGAGGAGCGAATAGCGAAGGCTGGGACGCCTGAGAATGGACCACCAGCTCGAGAGCCTAGCTGCGATGCGCGACATGGCTTGGTTTCCCGTAGTTTGGCTTGAGATTTCGGGTGCGCGCGTCCTTCGCGGCGCGGGCCATCGCGCAAGGGCCGGCGGCCTCTGTCGAAACGCCCGCGAGCGAGTTTCGCGGGAAGCGGACCGGGCCCCGGAGCGGGATGCGCTCCGGGGCCCGGCGTCACGACGTCAGTAGATGTCGTGCTGCGTGTTGTGGACGTTGAACTTGCCGGTCGGCGTGATCAGGTTCGGGTCCTTGATCACCGTCTTGACCTGACGGGTCTTGTCGTCGAACACGACGATCGCCGACGGCTCCGTCTTGCCTGCCCACAGCGAGACCCAGACCTCGTCGCCGGTCTCGTTGTATTCGGGATGCACGACGCGCTTGACCGCATCACCTTCCGGCAGGTCGGCCAGGGCAGCCACGTGGATGATCTCGGGCTCCTTGGACAGATCGTCGAGATCGTAGATCGCGATCGACTCGGCAAGCTCCTTCTCGGGGTTCTGCGGCATGTCCGCCCACAGGTTCCGCGATTCCGGATGGGTCTTGACGAACAGGTTGCCGGCGCCCGGCATCTGCAATTCCTGGACCACCTTCCAGGCATTGTCCGCATATTGCGGGTCTTCCGGCGCCGTGCCGATCAGCGTCACGACGTCGTCGCCCAGATGGCCGGTCGCCCAGACCGGGCCGTACTCGGGATGGTGGAAGTTGGCGCCGCGGCCCGGATGCGGGATGCGGGCGGTGTCCACCAGGGCGGCGAGCTTGCCTTCCTGGGTGTCGACCACCGCGATCTTGTTCGAGGCGTTGGCGGCCACCAGGAAGTAGCGCTTGGAAGCGTCCCAGCCGCCGTCATGCAGGAACTTCGCCGACTCGATGGTCGTGGTCTTCAGGTTGTCGATGTCGGAGTAGTCGACCAGCAGGATCTGGCCGGTCTCCTTGACGCTGACCACCCATTCCGGCTTGATCTGCGACGACACGATCGACGCCACGCGCGGCTCGGGGTGATACTCGCCGTCCACCGTGATGCCCCGGGTCGAGACGATCTTGAGCGGCTTCAGCGTGTCGCCTTCCATGATCACGTATTGCGGCGGCCAGTAGGAACCGGCGATCGCATACTTGTCCTCGAAGCCCTCGAACTTGGAGGTGTCGACCGAACGGGCGTCGAGACCGCTCTTCATCTCGGCGACGACCGCCGGCTCTTCCATCCACAGGTCGATCAAGCTCAGGAGCCCGTCGCGGCCGATGACGTAGATGTAGCGCCCCGAGGCCGACAGCCGCGAGATATGGACGGCGTAGCCGGTCTTGACCCGCGAGATGACCTCCTTGGTGTCGCCGTCGATCAGGGCAACCTCGCCCGCGTCGCGCAGCGTGACCGAGAAGATGTTCTGGAGGTTGTAGGAGTTCAGCTGCTCCGTCGGGCGCTCCTCGACGGGCACGAGAAGCTTCCACGACGCCAGCATGTCCTGCATGCCCCATTCGGGCGGCGTGTCCGGCGGCAGCTGGATGTAGGTGGCGAGGTCGGCGATCTCCTGTTCGGTCAGGATGTCGTCGAAATTGACCATGCCGCCGTCGGTGCCGAGGGAGATGATGCGCTCAAGCCGGGGCTGGCCCAGCTTCAGCATGTTCTCGGGCTCGAGGTTCTTGCCGGTCGCGCCCTTGCGCAGCACGCCGTGGCATCCGGCGCAACGCTGGAAATACAGATCCTTGGCGTGCTCCCTGGCCTCCGGCGAAAGTGTGGGTACCTGTGCTATGGCGGTGGTGGAGCCCATCATCATGGCTACGCTGAACGCGGCTCCGATCACCGACATGCCAAGCGTCAGTTTCTTCATGACGCATTTCCCTTCGGTTAGCGATTGAACACCCAAGTCTTATGGGCGTTCGCGAAGGGACTCTTTGTGAAATCGCAAGAAACAAAAGGGGTTGGCGGGCAAACGGGACCTTGCCCATGAGCACAATTGTCGCACGTCGGCAGTCGACCCGGCGCGACATCGGCAATTGATGCGATCCGCCTACAGGAACGCATCCCCACGGCTGCGGCAAAGCTTCGGCGGGTCGCCCCCGCTCCGGCCGCCGAACGGCGCCCCAAACGGCGCCCCGATGTGCGTTTCTGCTTTGTTCCAGAAAACATCTCCGGGCGCCGAAGCGCCCGGAGATGATGTCTCGATATCTGGAGCCTGGCCCCTGCGTCCGGGATCGGACGAAATGGAGCCGTGGCCGTGGTCAGCTGCAGCCGCTGGTCGCGCCGCAGGTGTCGCACTTCTCGCAGGTGCCGTTCCTCACCATGGTGAAGTTCTGGCACTCGGTGCACATGTTGCCGGTGTAGCCCTGCATCATCGCCTGCACCCGCCGCTCGGCGGCGAGCGCCTTGGCGTCGGCCGCCTCCTTGTCCGCGGCGTCGCTGAACAGCGTCTCGGCGGCGGCGTTGGCGTTCTCCTCGAAGGCGACGTCCTCGGCCAGCTCCTTGGCGCGCTCCTCGTAGTCGCGGCGGAAGGCGGTGACCACGCCGACGCCCGCGTCGAGCTTGCGCGCGGCGGCCGTGCCGATCGCCGTCACCGTCGCCCCGCCGGAACCCGAGGCGCGCGGCGCCGACAAGCCTGCCGAGCCCTTGGGCTCGCCGCCGGTGCCGGCCACCAGCGTCGGCTTGTAGCCGCGCGTCCAGCCGGTGGAGATCAGGTTGGTCTTGCCCTCCTGAATGCCCTTGCCCAGCGTGGTGTTGGAGAAGTCCGACGTATCGACATGGGCGAGGTCGTGGCGGCCGAGATAGGAGATCGCGAGCTCCCGGAACACGTAGTCGAGGATCGAGGTCGCGTTCTTCACCGCGTCGTTGCCCTGCACGACGCCGGCCGGCTCGAAGCGGGTGAAGGTGAAGGCCTCGACATACTCCTCGAGCGGCACGCCGTATTGCAGGCCGAGCGATATGGCGATGGCGAAGTTGTTCATCATCGCCCGGAAGGCCGCGCCCTCCTTGTGCATGTCGATGAAGATCTCGCCGAGCCTGCCGTCGCCGAACTCGCCGGTGCGCAGATAGACCTTGTGCCCGCCGATCACCGCCTTCTGGGTGTAGCCCTGGCGGCGGTTGGGCAGCTTCTCGCGCTCGCGCACCACCTTCTCGACGACGCGCTCGACGATCTTCTCCGTCACCTGCGCCACGCGGGCGGCGGCGGGCGCGGCGGCCAGCTCCTCGGCGCGGTCGTCGGCCTCGTCCTCGTCGTCCGAAAGCAGCGAGGCGTTGAGCGGCTGCGACAGCTTCGAGCCGTCGCGGTAGAGCGCGTTCGCCTTCAGCGCCAGCTTCCACGACAGCATGTAGGCTTCCTTGCAGTCGTCGACGGTCGCCTCGTTCGGCATGTTGATCGTCTTGGAGATCGCGCCCGAGATGAAGGGCTGCGCCGCCGCCATCAT
>JACZJD010000184.1 GCA_014860725.1 Aquamicrobium sp. | reverse complement strand
CGCCTTCGCCTCCGGCTTGCCGGCCGGCTTCGCCGCGGCGTTCGCCGCCTGCGAATCGCGGGCCAGATCCTCGGCCGCCTTCGATATCTGCGCCTCGAAATCGGCGATCGACCCCGCTATGTCGAGATCGCCCGCACTGTCGTCGACGAAGAGGTCGATATCGAGTGCTTCCTCGAGTTCCTTGGCCACCTCGCTGTCGAGGTTGCCGGTCGTCGTTGCTTTGCGCGCCATGCCGCTCACCCTGTACTCTTATCGCGGGCCGTCTTTTTCGACGCCTCGTGCCCACGCACTTTCAGGCCTTCTGCGGGCCATCTCGTATCGTAATGGGACGCCTGTCCAAATGAAACCGCGATTTGGCCTCATGTGTAAAACTTTAAATATAGGGTTAACGGCAGGAAACCGAAGGCGTTTTCGCGCCCGGCATATCGCCGCGCCCTCCGGCCCGCGAACGGGCCGGCGTTAACCGCTTTTCCACCATGCCGCGCCAGACTTCCCCTCATGAGGACCAAAGCACCGAGAAGGCGCGGCGCCGCTGCGGCGTCACAGGAAAGCCAGACGATGGCCTTTTCGCGGCCGGGCGGCGAGAACGCCGCCAGGGCCCGGGCGCGCCCGCTCGACCTCGAGCATCTGTCGCGCCAGACCATGGGCGACCGCGCGCTGGAGCAGGAGGTGCTGGCGATGTTCTCCCACCAGCTCGGGGCGATCCGCGACGGGATGGGCAAGGCCGACACGGCCGAGCGCCGCCGGCTTGCCCACACGCTCAAGGGCTCCGCGCGCGGCGTCGGCGCCTTCGCGCTGGCCGACTGCGCCGCCGAGATCGAGATCGACCCCGCCAACACGACGCATCTCGCCCGGCTCGGCAGGCTGATCGGCGAAACCCGCGACTTCATCGCCGCCATCAGCCGCTGAACGCGGGCGGTTCCGGCGAGTGTTGACTTGCCGGATCGAGCCTGTATCTGTCGCCGCAGGCTCGCCCGCGAAGCTTCCAAGGCAATCTCATGACGAAGATCACCTACATCGCCTTCGACGGCACCCGTTTCGACGTCGAGGCTCAGAACGGCTCGACCGTGATGGAGAATGCCATCCGCAACTCGGTGCCCGGCATCGAGGCGGAATGCGGCGGTGCCTGCGCCTGCGCCACCTGCCATGTCTATGTCGACGAGGCATGGACCGACGTCGTCGGCCCTCCCGCGCCCATGGAGGAGGACATGCTCGACTTCGCGTGGGAGCCGCAGGTGAATTCCAGGCTTTCCTGCCAGATCGTCGTGCGCGACGAGCTCGACGGCCTCGTGGTGCGCGTGCCCGAGCGGCAGGGCTGACGCGCTCAGGGATAGGCGAGTTGGCCGGCCTCGATCCGCTCGATGCGGTATTGCAGGAGCCGCAGCAGCCGGCTCTCGAAGTTCCTGCCCTCGATCCTGTCGAAGCGGTCCTGCGCCTCGTCGTGCCGGGCGAGGATGCGCGCCGTGATCTCCTTGGCCTTCTCCTGCGCCACCGTGCAGTTGCGCTGGCGGCGGATCGTCATCAGCGCCTCCTCCAGCTCGCGGGCGTGGTTCTTGGCGATGACGACGTGGCTTTCCTCGTGGCGCTTGATGTCGGCGGAGAGCGTGTCCCAGATCAGCCGCGTGTCGGAGGCGGCGGCCTTGCGCCGGTTCCAGCGCGGCAGGATCATGTTGGCCTTGACCGTGACGGTGGCCGAGACGACGCTGCAACGGCCGTTCGCCTCGCCGTAGCCGACCCGGCTCGTGAACTCCATCCGCGTCGCGCCGGGGTGGCGCAGGCCGGTCGACTTCACCTGCGGGCCGCGCCGCTTCAGCTCCTGCTCGATCTCCTCGACGGTGGTGCCGCCGATGGTGAAGTAGCTGTAGGTCTTGGCGACGCTGGCGGCCTGCGTGGCATGCCCGGCAATGAGCGCAATCCCTGCGGCGAGGATCAGCCTTTTCATCGTCTCTCCCTGGCGGTTGCGGCCAATGTGGGCTGCCCGCGGCGCGCAGGCAACGAAAATCGTAACCGCTGAGGGTAACGTCTTCGTTGCGGCGGGCGGGCCAAGTTCGGCGTTGATTTCATGGCCGTTCCGGCTCACAACGCCGCTCCATGCCCAAGGATGCCGCAACATTGTTCGCTCCCGTCGTCTGGCCGCTCGCTCACGGCCGATCCATCGAGCTCGGGCCGAAAGCGGCGATCATGGGCGTGCTCAACGTCACGCCGGACAGCTTTTCCGACGGCGGCCGCTTCGAGAAGATCGAGGCGGCGCTGGCGCAGGCGCGGCGCATGACGGCCGAAGGGGCGGCGATCGTCGACGTCGGCGGCGAATCGACCCGGCCCGGCGCCGCGAAAGTGGACGCATCGGAGGAACAGCGCCGCATCCTGCCGGTGATCGAGGCGCTGACGCAGGAGGGCAAGGCGCTGATTTCGGTCGATACCTGGCGCGCGGAGACGGCGCGGCTGGCCGTCGCCGCCGGCGCCCACATCGTCAACGACGTGTGGGGCCTCCAGCGCGAGCCGGACATCGCC
>JACZJD010000183.1 GCA_014860725.1 Aquamicrobium sp. | reverse complement strand
GTCCACACCCACACCTTCCAGTACATCGTCGAAAGCCTCGGCCTGGACGAGGGCGAGCTGTTCAATATGTACCGCGAGGTGCCGTCGATCACCGACAAGGCGGCATGGGCGCTCGACTACACCCGCCATCTCGACGATCCCGAGTTCAAGACCGGCACGGACGAGACCGACCAGGCCTTCCTGCGCGACCTCGTCGCCTTCTACGTCGTGTTCGAGGGCATGTGGTTCTATACCGGCTTCGCGCAGATCCTGTCGCTCGGCCGGCGCAACAAGATGGTCGGCATCGCCGAGCAGTACCAGTACATCCTGCGCGACGAGTCGATCCATCTGAACTTCGGCATCGACGTCATCAACCAGATCAAGCTGGAGAACCCGCATCTGTGGACGCCCGCCTTCCAGGACGAGGTGCGCGGCATGCTAAAGGACGCGGCCGAGCTCGAGGCGTCCTACGGCAGGGACACGATGCCGCGCGGCTTCCTCGGCCTCAACGCGGCCCTGTGCGAGGAGTACATGCACTTCATCGCCAACCGCCGCTGCGCCCAGCTCAGCCTCAGCCCCGTCTTCGCCGAGGCGGAGAATCCGTTCCCGTGGATGTCGGAGGCGATGGACCTGAAGAAGGAGAAGAACTTCTTCGAGACCCGCGTCATCGAATACCAGAACGGCGGCGCGCTTTCCTGGGACTAAGGGAAATACGGGACGCGCGGCGGGCAGGGGGCTGCCGGCCGCGCGATCCCGGACCGTTCAGCCGGACCGGAGTTTGAACAACCGAACCGAAAATTGGGGGGCAAGCGTCGATGCCGATGCTATCCGAAACCGCACGCGACGATAACGGGACCGGGCCTGTCGCGCATCCTGCAAGCCGCGACATCGCCGTCGACGTCGCGTCCTCGGTCAACGAATATCTCGAGCGCGCCGACTGGCGCGTCAACGCCAACGCCAATCAGGGCTATTCGCTCGGCGGGCTGATCCTCAACGTCTCGGGCAAGGTGGTGGCCAATTACTGGCTAAGCCATGTCTATCCGCCGGAAGTGGGTGCTGCGCACCGCGAGGGCGACATCCACATCCACGACCTCGACATGCTGGCCGGCTACTGTGCCGGCTGGTCGCTGCGCACGCTGCTGACCGAAGGCTTCAACGGCGTGCAGGGCAAGGTCGAGTCCGGCCCGCCGAAGCGCATGTCGAGCGCGGTCGGCCAGATCGTCAACTTCCTCGGCACGCTCCAGAACGAATGGGCGGGCGCGCAGGCGTTCTCGTCGTTCGACACCTACATGGCGCCGTTTATCCGTAAGGATAACCTTACCTATGGCGAGGTGCGGCAGGCGATCCAGGAGCTGATCTTCAACCTCAACGTTCCTTCGCGCTGGGGCACGCAGACGCCGTTCACCAACCTCACCTTCGACTGGGTCTGCCCGGAGGACCTGCGCGACCAGGTGCCGATCGTCGGCGGCAGGGAGATGGATTTCTCCTATGGCGAGCTGCAGGCCGAGATGGACATGATAAACCGCGCCTATATCGAGGTGATGTCGCGCGGCGACGAGAAGGGCCGGGTGTTCACCTTCCCGATCCCGACCTACAACATCACGCCCGATTTCCCCTGGCAGAGCGAGAACGCCGAGCGCCTGTTCGAGATGACGGCGAAATACGGCCTGCCCTACTTCCAGAACTTTTTGAATTCGGACCTGAAGCCCAACATGGTGCGCTCCATGTGCTGCCGGCTCCAGCTCGACCTGACGGAGCTTCTGAAGCGCGGCAACGGCCTGTTCGGCAGCGCCGAGCAAACGGGCTCGCTCGGCGTCGTCACCGTCAACTGCGCCCGGCTCGGCTATCTGCACAAGGGCGACGAGGCCGGGCTTTTGCGGCGGCTCGACGAATTGCTGGAGCTCGGCCGCGACAGCCTCGAGATCAAGCGCACGGTGATCCAGCGACTGATGGACGACGGGCTCTTTCCCTACACCAAGCGCTATCTCGGCACGCTGCGCAACCATTTCTCGACGCTGGGCGTCAACGGCGTCAACGAGATGATCCGCAACTTCACCGGCGACGCCCACGACATCACCACCGAATGGGGGCACGCCTTCGCCGTGCGGCTCCTCGACCATGTGCGGGCGCGCATCGTGGAATTCCAGGAGGAGACGGGGCACCTCTACAATCTGGAGGCGACGCCGGCGGAAGGCACCACCTACCGCTTCGCCAAGGAGGACCGGAAGCGCTTTGCCGACATCCTCCAGGCCGGCACGGCGCACGAGCCCTACTACACCAATTCGAGCCAGCTTCCGGTCGGCTTCACCGACGATCCGTTCGAGGCGCTGGAGCGGCAGGAGGCGCTGCAGCGCAAATATACCGGCGGAACGGTGCTGCATCTCTATATGGGGTCGCGCCTGTCCTCCACCGATGCCTGCCGCAAGCTGGTGCGCCGGGCGCTGGAGAATTTCGGGCTGCCCTACATCACGGTCACGCCGACATTCTCGGTGTGCCCCAAGCACGGATACATCGCGGGCGAGCACGAATTCTGCCCGCGCTGCGACGACGAGCTCATCACGAGGAAGCGGCACGCCGCCGCGCATTGAGGAAAGGAAAGACCCATGTTCGACATCAAGCCCGCCGTCGCCGGGGACGCCATCTTGCTCGCCGACGAGGAGCGCCAGCCCTGCGAGATCTGGACGCGCGTGATGGGCTATCACCGCCCGGTCTCGTCCTTCAACCGCGGCAAGAAGGGCGAGTTCCGCGAGCGCACCTATTTCAGCGAGCAGCAGGCGCGTCTTGGCTGACATCCGCGTCGGCGGCCTGCAACGCCTGTCCGCCTGCGACTGGCCGGGTGAGCTGGTCGCCACCGTTTTCCTGCAGGGCTGTCCGTGGGACTGCCCCTATTGCCACAATCCGCATCTGATCCCGGTCAAGGGAAACAAGATGCTGGATTGGGACGCGGTGCTGGGCTTCCTCGCCGCCCGGCGTGGTCTGCTCGACGGGGTCGTGTTCTCCGGCGGGGAACCCACCCTGCAACGCGCACTGCCCGACGCGATGAAGGCCGTGCGCGACCTCGGATTCGGGGTCGGCCTGCACACGGGCGGCCCGTACCCGGCCCGGTTCGCGGCGGTGCTGCCGCTCTGCGACTGGGTCGGCTTCGACGTCAAGGCGCCGTTCGCCGAATACCGCCGCGTAACCGGCGCGGCAGGCAGCGGCGACAAGGCGAGGGAGAGCCTCCGGCTGCTGCTGGCGAGCGGCGTGGCGCATCAGGTGCGGACCACGGTCGATCCGGCGCTGCTCGACGAGGCGGCCGTGAAGCGCATGGGCGCAGAGCTTGCCGCGCTCGGCGTCGCGACGCACACCTTGCAGGAATTCCGCCTCGCCGGCACGCGCCCGAACCGGCCGGTTCACGAATAGGGCAGGAAGGACGAGCGCGTCTCGTTGACGGCGAGCGGCCTGACTACCGGCGGGAACGCCCGCTGCGGGCAGGCGGGGCGCTCGCAGATCTTGCAGCCGGCGCCGATCGGCGTGCGGGCCGAGGCGTCGTCGAGGCGCAGGCCCTTGGAATAGACGAGCCTGCCGGCATGGCGCAGGTCGCAGCCGAGCCCGATGGCGAAGGTCTTGTCCGGCGCGCCGTAGCCGCCGACGGCGCGGCTGACCGTGCGCGCCACCCACAGATAGGTGCGCCCGTCCGGCATCTCGGCCAGCTGCGTCAGGATGCGGCCGGGCTGCGCGAACGCCTCGTAGACGTTCCACAGCGGGCAGGTGCCGCCGGCCCGCGAGAAATGGAAATCGGTCGCCGACTGGCGCTTGGAGATGTTGCCGGCGCGGTCGACGCGGATGAAGAAGAACGGCACGCCGCGCGCGCCGGCCCGCTGCAGCGTGCTGAGCCGATGGCACACGGTCTCGAAGCCGACGCCGAATTTCCGTCCGATGAGGTCGATGTCGTGGTGCAGCCGTTCCGCGGCCTCGAGAAAGGCGCGGTAGGGCAGGATCAGCGCGCCGGCGAAATAGTTGGCGAGGCCGATGCGGGCGAGCGCACGCGCCTCGGCATTGGTGAAGGTGGCGCCGGCGATCTCGGCGTCGATCTCCCTGCCGAATTCGAGGAAGGCGAGCTGCGTCGCCATCTGGAAGGCGCGCTGGCCGCCGGTGAGATGCGGCGACAGCCGCAGCGTCCTCGTGTCAAGCTCGAAGGCGCGCTGGACGGTTGTCGCCGGCTCGTCGGCGGCGAGCGTGACGCGGATGTCATGGCGTTCGCGAAGATGCGCCTCGAGCGCGTCCGCCATCCGGCCGAGCGGGTTGCCGAGCCCGGCGGCGATGGCCTCGGCGGCGCGGTCGAGCGCGTCGATATGGTTGTGGCGGGCATAGAAGAAGTCGCGCACCTCCTCGAAGGGGGCGGCGGCGAGCGGCGCGGCGGCCGCCTGCCGGTCGTCGCCCAGC
>JACZJD010000182.1 GCA_014860725.1 Aquamicrobium sp. | reverse complement strand
ATGCCGCGGAAGCGGCGGCCGGCTTCGCCGCGGTCGGGTCGATCAGCGGGCGCGGCGCCTTCGGCTGCGCTGCCGCCGGCGTCGCGGGCGAGAAGAAGGCGGAAAGGAAGCCGCGCTTCTTGGGCTGTTCGGGGACGAGCGCGGCGACCTGCACCGGCGTCTCGGCAGCCTGTTCCGGCTGGACCGCGGCGGCAGCCTGATCGGTCGATGCCTGCGCCTCTGCCGCAGGCTGCGCGGAAGCGGTCTCGATGGCCGCCACCAGTGAAGCCGGGGCAGCCGCGGCGGCGGCCTCGCCTTCGGAGCCCGGCCGCAGGGCCGGCGCGGACGCGACGGAATCCGGCAGGATCGGGTCGCCTTCCTCGACGACGAAGGCGGCGGCGGTTTCGGCGGCGGCGGTCTGGATCATTGCCCCTTCCGCACCGGTGGAGGGCAGGGCCGCGGTCGTCTGCTCGGCGGTCTGGGGAGCGATGTCGGAGGCGGCGAAGCCGAAGGGAACGTCGGAATCGGACGTCGCGCAGGAAGCGAGGAGGACGGATGCGAACGCCACGAGCAGGGTGCGCCTGCCGTCGCGTATGAAGCGCGTTCCCTCAGCTTTCAAATGCCTATCCCTTCCAAGACTGGACACGACATGCACTTGCCGCAATGGGCAAGAACGGCATGATCCCCCGTGCCCGGAACGAGACCTAACGAATCCCGGCCCGTTCCGCAACCTCCCGGCTACGGACGAAATAAGGCAAGATCATGATTCCGCCGCGAAATTGCCGGGTTTCCCGGCTGCGGCCCTGTTCATGAAGGAGGGATGGCGACCTGCGGGCGCGGTCAGGCGAGGACGCCGCGCAGCCGCTCCAGCTCGCCGATCTGCGCCCGGGCGGTCTCGTAGCCGAGCCGGATGGCTTCGTCGGCGCGGTGGAATTCGGTCAGCCCGATATGGCCGAGCTTGGGCAGCAGCGACAGGTCCGGCGGGTCGCCGGCCATGCGGGCGCGCGAGATGCGGTCTTGGATGATGTTGAAGGCCTCGACCATGACGCCGGTGATGCCGAGGCGCGCCTCGCGGTCGCTCGGCCCCTTGTCGATGACGAGCTCGGCCTCTCCGTCGCCGTCGGTGTCGGCGCTGTGCTTGATGACGGCGGCGCGGCCGAACAGGTCGTAATGCAGGTTGACGGCGACGACGAGCCGCTGCTCGTAGGCGCGGCACACCGACACCGGAACCGGATTGACCAGCGCCCCGTCGACGAGCACGCGCTTGTTGCAGGTCACGGGCTCGAACACGCCGGGCAGCGCATAGGAGGCGCGCATCGCCGTGATCAGCGAGCCGTTCGACAGCCAGATCTCGTGCCCGGTGCGGATCTCCGCCGCGACGCAGACGAACGGCCTGGTGAGGTCGGCGAAGGTGGTGCCGTTCAGGTGCTCCTGCATCTTGGCGGTCAGCTTCAGCCCGCCGAGCAGGCCGTTGCCGCCCAGATGCAGGTCGAGCAGGCCGAAGATGCGCCGCTTGGTCAGCGAGCGGGCGAACTCCTCGAGTTCATCGAGCTTGCCAGCGAGGTAGCAGCCGCCGACCAGCGCGCCGATCGAGGTCCCGGCGATCATGTCGATCTGGATGCTGGCCTCGTCCAGCGCCCGCAGCACGCCGATATGCGCCCAGCCGCGGGCGGCCCCGCCGCCCAGCGCCAGCGCGATGCCCGGTTTGCGGACCGGCCTCGGTTCGACGATCCGCGGTTCGGCCGGCAGGTCGCCGCCGTTGCCGCCTTCATGTCTGCTACGCAGAGACGCCCACTCGAGCATCGCACTCACTCCCTATCCCCGGGATAGTCATACACTATCGGTCGTATCGAAAGGATGAATGCGCCCGCCCTTGCCGCGGCGGGGTGCTCAACCCCCGCCATAGACTTTCGCGGGGTCGAACTTCGCCCCGCTGCCGTCCTGAACAAGCGTTGCCTTCCCATCCCGAACCTGCACCGTCCTGTAGAAGCAGGAACGCCGTCCGGTATGACAGGTTGCATCGTGCCCGCCGACCGTGACCTTGAGCCAGACCGCATCCTGGTCGCAATCCGTCTTCACCTCGGCCACGCGCAGCATGTTGCCGGAGGTCTCGCCCTTCTTCCACAGAGTGCCGCGCGATCGCGACCAGAAATGGGCAAGGCCGGTTTCGAGCGTCAGCGCCAGCGCCTCGGCGTTCATGTGCCCCACCATCAGCAGCGTGCCGTCGCCGGCGTCGGTGACTATCGCCGTCACCAGCCCGTCGCGGTCGAAGCGCGGCGAGAAGGCGTCGCCCTCTTCGAGCGCGGCCTTGTCCGAGGGGGGAGGCGGGAAGCTGTCCATGTCGCGGCCCTGTCGTTGCGGTCGGGCCGCGGCGGGACTATCCGGCGAGGCCGTTTCTCAGCATCATCATGAAGCGGGCCTGCTCTTCCGGCTGGTTCCTGAAGACGCCCGTGAAGGTGGTGGTCAGCGTGGTCGATCCTTCCTTGCGGATGCCGCGCATGGCCATGCACATATGCTCCGCCTCGATCATCACCGCCACGCCGCGCGGATTTAGCACGTCCTGGATGACGCCGGCAATCTGCGCGGTCAGCGCCTCCTGCGTCTGGAGGCGGCGGGCGAAGATGTCGACCACGCGCGCGATCTTCGACAGGCCGACCACCTTGCCGTCCGGCAGGTAGGCGACATGCGCCCTGCCGATGATCGGCACCATGTGGTGCTCGCAGTGCGAATGGAAGCGGATGTCCTTGACCAGCACCATGTCGTCATAGCCCTGCACCTCCTCGAAGGTGCGGCCGAGCTCCTCGGCGGGGCACTGGTCGTAGCCGGAGAACATCTCGCGGAAAGCGTTCGCCACGCGCTTGGGCGTGTCGACCAGCCCTTCGCGGTCGGGGTTGTCGCCGGTCCAGCGCAGGAGCGTGCGCACCGCGGCCTCTACCTCCTCCTGCGAGGGGCGGTCGGTGACGGGCTTGTCCATATAGGCGGGCTTGGCCGTCTCCTGCGCGCGCGGGGCGGCGGTGGAATCGGCACGGGGAGTGAAGTTCTTGACCACGGCGTCCATGAAAGGCGTCTCCCGTAGTTCCTTTCGGTGAAGGAACGAGTTGAACGGACCACTGCCCTTCACGAAAAACCGGCCTTGCGCCGGTATCCGGTAAGCGGCGTGCATTCTCTTCCGCAGGGCGCCACAATACCGCATGCACGGCGGCTTGTGGCCGGCGGAACCGTCTCATTATATAAGGGCACGCGGCACGATTGGAAGACGTGGCGTGCTTTTCGCGCAAGCGAGGCTGGAAATTCATGATCGACGACGTCTACAACGCGAAAATTCTCGGCTTCGCCGGCAATATCGGCCGCATCGGCCGGCTCGACGCGCCCGACGCCACGGCGACCGCGCATTCCAAGCTGTGCGGCTCGACCGTCGTCGTCGACATCTGCATGGAGGGCGACACGATCACCGACTTCGCCCACGAGGTGAAGGCCTGCGCGCTCGGCCAGGCGTCGTCGTCGGTGATGGCGGCGAACGTGGTCGGCGCCACCGCCGCCGAGCTGCGCGCCGTGCGCGAGATCATGCTGAGGATGCTGAAGGAGAACGGCCCGCCGCCGCTCGGACGCTTCGAGGACCTGAAATATCTGGAGCCGGTGCGCGACTACAAGGCGCGCCACACCTCCACCATGCTGACCTTCGACGCCGTGGTCGACGCCATCGGCCAGGTCGAGAAGCGGCGGGCGGGCGAGGCGGCCTGACCGTTCAGCCGAACCCGTTCTGCCTCATGCGCTGCAGGCTGTCGGCGATCTCGGCTCGTATCCAGCCGGCGAAGGCGCGTTCGCTTTCGTTCAGCTTCGCGAGGTCCCGGGCGACGAGAAAATAGGCGCCGCAGGCGGAAACCGTCGCGAAGGGCTGCACGAGCTCTCCGGACGCCAGCTCCTCATGGACGAGCAGGATGTCGCCGAGGGCGACGCCATGGCCGAGCAGGGCCGCCTGCTTCGACAGCGATGCGTCGGCCAGCAGCGGCCCGCGCTGCGCGAACGCCGTTTCCTCCAGCCCCGCGGCGCGGAACCATCGCGCCCAGCCGCTGCGGTTCTCCTCGTGGAGCAAGGTGAAGCCGGCAAGATCGGCGGGGCTCGCCAGCGGTCCCTTCGCGGCGAGCAGGGCGGGCGCCACGACCGGGGTGTCGACGGCCTCCCACAGCAGCTCGGCATCGCAACCCGGCCACGACCTGTCGCGCACGCTGAAGCGCAGCGCCAGCGTCGGTTCGTGGCTGCGGAAGGAGACGAGCCGCGAATCGACGTCGAGTGCGACGTCGATGTCCGGATGAAGGGCGCGGAAGCGGTCGAGCCGGGGCAGCAGCCACGCCGCGGCGAGCGACGGCTCCGCGCTGACCCCGGACGACGCCAGGGGCGCCCGCGCCGAGAACGGCGGACACGCTGCGGTCGATCGCATCGAAGCTCGCCACCAGTTCCCGGTGCAGCGTTCTGCCCGGTTCGGTCAGCTCGACCTTGCGGTGGGAGCGGATGAACAGCCGCGTTCTGAGAAAGCCCTCCAGCTCGCGGATCTGCCGGCTGACGGCGGCCTGCGAGACATGCAGCTCCTCCGCCGCGCGGCTGAAGCTCATGTGCCGTCCCGCCGCCTCGAAGCTGCGCAACGCCGTCAGCGGCAGGCGACTTCGCTTCATCGGCTGCATAACCTCTGGTTATCCAGCCGGGAAATTATACTCGTTTGAGGCGGCTGTGAAGGCGCGGTTCAATCCCGGCTCAACGGGAAGCGCGACATGACCGTCATCGACATCCTGGCAGACGTGATCCGCATCGTCACGTTCCAGCAGGCCCCGCGGGGCGAGCATTGCAAATCCGGCACCGAAGCGTCATCTACCGGCCATGGAACACGAGAACGAGACGGCCGGCCCGCATCCGGCTCCCGCCCGGCGGGAGACGAGGGGACGTAACTGGTCCGGCCCGTGGCCGAAGACGCCGGGCCGCGTCCTCGGCACCGCGCTGGTGCGCCTCTACCAGCTCACGCTGTCCGGTTTCATCGGCAATTCCTGCCGCCATTTCCCGACCTGCTCGGAATACGCCTACGAGGCGATCGCCCGGCATGGCCTGTGGGCCGGCGGCTTCATGGGCCTGTTCCGTTTCGTCCGCTGCGGCCCGGGCGGCACGCACGGCATCGACCTCGTGCCGGAGACGCTCGACGGCCGCTACGTCTGGTACATGCCGTGGCGCTACTGGGCGATTTCGAGGCAGAAACCGGACTCAAGCTGTGAACGGTGAGCCGATCCGGCGGCGTCTTGCTTGACGGACCCCGTCCTGCGCACGCAACCTCCTGCGGTAATTCGGATTCGAGGAGACGGAGGGTATCACGGTGCACAAGTTCGAAATCTACAAGGACAAGGCGGGCGAGTATCGGGTCCGCTTCAGGTACAACAACGAGATCATGTTCTCGACCGAGGGCTACGCCTCGAAGGCGAGCGCGCAGAACGCGATCGACTCGATCAAGAAGAACGGCCCGGGCGCGCCGGTCGAAGACAACAGCTAGGGTCGTCCGAACCTGCATCCCGGAAGGGCTCGCACCTGCAAGGGCGCGGGCCCTTTACGCATGGCGGGCGCGCGTTTATGTGTGCGCCGGGCGCGGCAGGCATCGACCGCCGCGCCGGATCGTGACTGGCCACCCGCGTTCGTAGGCGGGACTGGATAGGAGAATTTCCGATGGCACCCGTTTCCCTGACATTTCCCGATGGTTCGGTCCGCGAATACGACGCGGCGACGACCGGCGCACAGCTTGCGGAATCGATCTCGAAGTCGCTGGCCAGGAAGGCTGTCGCCTATGTGCTCGACGGGACCTTGCGCGACCTCACCGACCCGCTTGCGCAGTCCGGCAAGGTCGAGATCGTCACCCGCGACGACCCGCGCGCGCTGGAGCTGATCCGCCACGACGCCGCCCACGTGCTGGCGGAAGCCGTGCAGGAGCTGTGGCCGGGCACGCAGGTCACCATCGGCCCGGTCATCGAGAACGGGTTCTACTACGACTTCGCGCGCAACGAGCCGTTCACGCCCGACGACTTCCCCGCCATCGAGAAGAAGATGCGCGAGATCATCGCCCGCAACAAGCCCTTCACCAAGCAGGTGTGGGACCGCGAGCAGGCCAAGAAGGTCTTTCGCGACAAGGGCGAGGCCTACAAGGTCGAGCTGGTCGACGCGATCCCCGAAGGGCAGGACCTCAAGATCTACTTCCAGGGCGACTGGTTCGACCTGTGCCGCGGCCCGCACATGGTCTCGACCGGCCAGATCGGCAGCGCCTTCAAGCTGATGAAGGTGGCCGGCGCCTACTGGCGCGGCGACGCCAACAACCCGATGCTGACGCGCATCTACGGCACGGCCTGGGCCAGCCAGGAGCAGCTCGACCAGTATCTCCACATGCTGGAGGAGGCCGAGAAGCGCGACCATCGCCGCCTCGGCCGCGAGATGGACCTGTTCCATTTCCAGGAGGAGGGGCCGGGCGTGGTCTTCTGGCACGCCAAAGGCTGGAAGATGTTCCAGAACCTGATCTCCTACATGCGCCGCCGGCTCGGCGACGACTATCAGGAAGTCAACGCGCCGCAGGTGCTCGACAAGTCGCTGTGGGAGACCTCCGGCCACTGGGGCTGGTATCAGGAGAACATGTTCGCGGTGAAGTCGGCGCATGCCTTCACCCACCCGGACGACCCCGAGGCCGACCAGCGCATCTTCGCGCTGAAGCCGATGAACTGTCCCGGCCACGTCCAGATCTTCAAGCATGGGTTGAAATCCTACCGCGATCTGCCGATCCGGCTTGCGGAATTCGGCAACGTCCATCGCTACGAGGCGTCGGGAGCCTTGCATGGTCTCATGCGGGTCCGCGCGTTCACGCAGGACGACGCCCACATCTTCTGCACCGAGGACCAGCTCGAGGCGGAAATCTTGAAGATCAACGACCTGATGATGTCGGTCTACAAGGATTTCGGCTTCGAGGAGGTGGTGGTGAAGCTCGCCACCCGGCCCGAGAAGCGCGTCGGCACCGACGCGGCGTGGGACCACGCCGAGGACATCCTGCGCCGCGCGCTCCAGCGCATGGCGCGTGAGGACAACCGCATCAGGACCGGCATCAACGAGGGCGAGGGCACCTTCTACGGTCCGAAATTCGAGTACACGCTCAAGGACGCCATCGGCCGCGAATGGCAGTGCGGCACCACGCAGGTCGATTTCAACCTGCCCGAGCGCTTCGGCGCGTTCTACATCGGCGCGGATTCGGAGAAGAAGCAGCCGGTGATGATCCACCGCGCCATCTGCGGCTCGCTGGAGCGCTTCCTCGGCATCCTGATCGAGAGCCACGCCGGCCAGATGCCGCTGTGGTTCGCGCCGGTGCAGGCGGTGGTGGCGACCATCACCTCCGATGCCGACGACTACGCGACGCAGGTGGTGGCGAAGCTGAAGGCCGCCGGGCTGGCGGCGGAAGTCGATCTCCGCAACGAGAAGATCAACTACAAGGTCCGCGAGCATTCGCTGGCCAAGGTGCCGGTCATTCTCGTGTGCGGCCGTCGCGAGGCGGAGGAGGGGACGGTCAACCTGCGCCGCCTCGGCTCGCGCGATCAGGTGGCGATGACGCTCGACGCCGCGATTGCCGCGCTCACGGATGAGGCGACGCCGCCCGACATCAAGCGCAACCGCGCGGCTGCCGCCTGATCGGGCTTATCTGGCCTGAAGGCAGGAAAAAAAACGGGGCGGGCGTTCAGTCCGCCTCGGCCTCCGTCTCGGAAACCAGAACCTCGACGTCCTGGTTGCGGCCGGCGGTCACGGTGAACTCGCGCTGGTAGATGCGCTCGCGGTTCTTGGCGACCACGGCGTAGTCGCCCTCCGCGAGCACCATCGAGGCGAAGGCGCCGACGCTCTCGTGCACCACGTCGCCCGATTCGGTCAGCACCGCCCACGAGGTGTCGGCGATCGCCTCGCCGCCCTTCTCGCGCACCAGCTTGAGCGTCAGCTCCGCCGCCTTGTGCTCGACGGTCGCCTCCGTCAGCTTGCCGGCCTCGACATGGATGTCGGAGCGGATCACGGCGTTGACCGTGCCGTAGGTCGAGACCACGTGGTAGGTGCCGGAATTGAGCCGCACCACGGTGTTGGGCTGGACGTCGGGAATGATCAGCGGCCGCTCGCCGCTGGTGTCGGGTTCGGCCTCGTAGATCGAGAAGCGCAGCCTTGCCGGCGGGATGCGCACGCCGCCCGACAGGACGGCGTCGAGCTTGAGCCCGCCAGCGTCGAGCACGACCGATTCGGTCTGCGACTCCCGGCCGACGGTGATGCGCTTGGTCGCGCCCGCGCGCCCGAACGAGGCATGGACGAGGTAGCTTCCGGGCTGCAGCGTGAAGATGCCGCTGCCGCCCTGCGCGGAGGCCACCATCGGCAGCTTGCCGTCGCCGTCCGCCTCCGGGCTGAAGACGCGCCAGACGAGCCCGCGCGTGAGGGCGGGGCCGTCTTCCGTCAGATGGGCGGAGAGCGTCACCTGGCCTTCGCCGGCGGTGGCGAGCGCGCCTTGGGGCGCCTGCACGGGCGCGGCATAGCCCGACAGGCCGGGCATGTTGAGGTTGAAGGACGGCGCGCCACCGACGTCCTGCGCGGCGGCAGGCAGCGCCCAGAGCGCCAGCCCTGCGGCAAGCCCGATGGTGCACCTTGTGAACGGTGTGGTCACGGCCCCTCTCATGACTTGCCTTGAAGCCCAGCGCGGTGGCAATTTCAAGGCGCAAACGCACCGGCCCTTGCCGGGGCAGCGTTTCCGCCAGGCATCCGGCCTCGCTCCGGTACCCGACAGCCGGCCCTCCAACCCTCCGGGAGTCATGACTTGAATCAGGCCGTCCTCGATTTCCTGCTGTCGCGCAGGTCCAAGCCGATCGCCGAACTGAAGGAACCCGCCCCCTCCGATGCCGAAATCCGCACCATGCTCACCGCCGCCTCCCGCGTGCCGGATCATGGCCGGCTCGCGCCGTGGCGCTTCATCCTCTACCGCGGCGACGCGCGCCACCGCATCGGCGAGGCGCTGCTGGCCCTTGCCGAAAGGCGCGAGGGGCCGCTGCCGGAGCACCGCCGCCAGCAGGAGCTGACGCGCTTCTCGCGCGCGCCGCTGGTCGTCGGCGTCGTCTCCGTGCCGCGCGACCACCCCAAGGTGCCGCACTGGGAGATGTTCCTGTCGGGAGGGGCGGCGGCGATGAACCTCCTGCTCGCGGCCGGCGCGCTCGGCTACGGCGC
>JACZJD010000020.1 GCA_014860725.1 Aquamicrobium sp. | reverse complement strand
GCCGGCGACGGCACCACGACCGCGACGGTGCTGGCGCAGGCCATCGTCAAGGAGGGCGCCAAGGCGGTTGCCTCCGGCATGAACCCGATGGATCTGAAGCGCGGCATCGACAAGGCGGTCGACGCCGTGGTCGCCGAGCTGAAGGCCAACGCCCGCAAGATCACGAAGAACGACGAGATAGCCCAGGTCGGCACCATCTCGGCCAATGGCGACGCCGAGATCGGCCGCTTCCTCGCCGACGCCATGCAGAAGGTCGGCAACGAGGGTGTCATCACCGTCGAGGAAGCCAAGACCGCCGAGACCGAGCTCGAGGTGGTCGAGGGCATGCAGTTCGACCGCGGCTATCTCTCGCCCTACTTCATCACCAACCAGGACAAGATGCGCGTCGAGCTCGAAGAGCCCTACGTGCTGATCCACGAGAAGAAGCTCAGCAACCTTCAGGCGCTGCTTCCCGTGCTCGAGGCCGTCGTCCAGTCCGGCAAGCCGCTGCTCATCATCGCCGAGGACGTCGAGGGTGAGGCGTTGGCCACGCTCGTCGTCAACAAGCTGCGCGGCGGCCTCAAGGTCGCGGCCGTCAAGGCGCCCGGCTTCGGCGACCGCCGCAAGGCCATGCTGGAGGACATCGCGATCCTCACCGGCGGCACCGCGATCAGCGAGGACCTCGGCATCAAGCTCGAGAACGTGACGCTACAGATGCTGGGCCGGGCCAAGAAGGTGGTGATCGAGAAGGAGAACACCACCATCGTCGACGGCGCCGGCTCCAAGACCGAGATCGAGGGCCGCATCAAGCAGATCAAGGCGCAGATCGAGGAGACCACCTCCGACTACGACCGCGAGAAGCTGCAGGAGCGGCTGGCCAAGCTCGCCGGCGGCGTCGCGGTGATCCGCGTCGGCGGTGCGACCGAGGTCGAGGTCAAGGAGAAGAAGGACCGCGTCGACGACGCGCTGCACGCGACCCGCGCCGCGGTCGAGGAGGGCATCCTGCCGGGCGGCGGCGTGGCGCTCCTGCGCGCGGCGAAGGCGCTCGATGCCGTCGAGGTCGAGAACACCGACCAGAAGCACGGCGTCGAGATCGTGCGCCGCGCCATCGAGGCGCCGGTGCGCCAGATCGCCGAGAACGCGGGCGCCGAAGGCTCGATCATCGTCGGCAAGCTGCGCGAGAAGGCCGAGTTCGCCTATGGCTGGAACGCGCAGACCGGCGAGTACGGCGACCTGTTCGCGCAGGGCGTGATCGACCCGGCGAAGGTGGTGCGCACCGCGCTGCAGGACGCGGCCTCGGTCGCCGGCCTGCTCGTCACCACCGAGGCGATGATCGCCGAGAAGCCGAAGAAGGAAGCCGCGCCGGCCATGCCCGCCGGCGGCATGGACTTCTGACCGGATGAAGCGAAGGCCCGCCCTCGTCGCCGAGGGCGGGCCGCTCGGGACATGGATCGGAGGCCGACATGACCGCCATGCCAGGCTTTGACGACGTTCCGGCGCCGCGCCATCCGCCGGGCGAGTTCCTTGCGCATGACAGCGAGGCGAGGGCCGTTCTGGCGCCGCTGTTCGATGCGTTGCTCGACCGGCTGGTCGAGGCCGGATGGGATCGCCGCACCGTGGCGTCGGCGCTGATGTTCCATGCGGCGGCGCAGGTCTCGGCCGGCAACGGCGCAAGGCAGTGAACCCGGACCTCGCCTGCGGGCGGGGTTCGCCCAACCGAAGACAGGATCGAGCGCGCCAGCGGTTGCACGAGGCGGGAGCCTGCATGCTTCCACGCCCGACGGTCGCGTCGTGCCGAAAGCTTGAAAGGACCATTTCGGGAGTACGACGATGATTGTCTGCTTGCCGCGGCGGGCGACACGGATCCTCGCCATTCTCACCACGGCACTCTTCGTCTCCATTGCCGGCGACGCCCTCGGGCAGGGCGTCGCGCCGCGGCCGGTTCAGGCGCAATCCCTCGCCGACGTGCTGGAGGAGATCACGCCCGCGGTCGTCAACATCGCCGTCACCTCGCGCGCGCCGGCCGAGACCAATCCGCTCTTCAACGATCCCTATTTCCGCCGCTTCTTCGATCTACCGCAAATGCCGCAGCAGAGACCGCGCATGAGCGCCGGCTCCGGCGTCATCGTCGATGCGCAGAAGGGCTACATCCTCACCAACCATCACGTCATCGAAGGCGCGAGCGAGATCGCCGTCACGCTGAAGGACCGCCGCCGCTTCACCGCCGAGCTGGTCGGCAGCGACAAGGCCACCGACATCGCCCTCGTCAGGATCGACGCGAGCAATCTGACCGCGCTGCGTCTCGGCGATTCAGGCAGCCTGCGCGTCGGCGACAGCGTGGTCGCCATCGGCAACCCGTTCGGGCTCGGCCAGACCGTCACCTCCGGCATCGTCAGCGCGCTCGGCCGCAGCGGCCTCAACGTCGAGGGCTACGAGGACTTCATCCAGACCGACGCCTCGATCAATCCCGGCAATTCCGGCGGCGCGCTGGTGACGGCCGACGGCCGGCTGGTCGGCATCAACACGGCGATCATCGCGCCGGCCGGCGGCAATGTCGGCATCGGCTTCGCGGTGCCGATCGACATGGCGTCGGCGGTGATGAAGCAGCTGATCGAGCATGGCGAGGTCAGGCGCGGCCGCATCGGCGTCGCCATCCAGGACCTGACGCCCGACCTCGCCGAAGCCCTCGGCATCCGGGAAACCCACGGCGCGGTGGTCGCGAGCGTCGAGAGCGGCTCGCCGGCCGCAGAGGCGGGGATACAGGCCGGCGACATCATCGTCGCCGTCGACGGGCGCGCGATCTCCGGCTCCGCCGACCTGCGCAACCGCATCGGCCTGTCGCCGGCGGGCTCGCAGGTCGAGATCGGCTATCTGCGCGACGGAAGCAGGCGCGACGTCACCATGCGGGTCGAGGCCGAGAGCGGCCAGCCGCGCAGTGCTGCGAACGCGGTTCCCGACAGGCTGGCCGGGGCCGGCTTCCAGGACGCGGCCGGCAACGTGCTGGTCGCCAACGTCGCGCCCGGCAGCCCGGCCGCGCAGGCCGGCCT
>JACZJD010000181.1 GCA_014860725.1 Aquamicrobium sp. | reverse complement strand
GCGCAAGGCGGAAGCCGCGCCCGGCCTGCTCGACGACATCGTCAAGGCGCTGGACGAGGCTCTGATCTCGCTCGACGCGGCGCAGGTCGCCGTCGACGCGGCGCTGCGTGCAGCGGCCTTCGAGCCGCGTGCGCTCGAAGAGGCCGAGGAGCGGCTGTTCGCCCTGCGCGCGGCCGCGCGCAAGCATTCGGTCGCGGTGGACGACCTCGCGGCGCTGCGCGATGCGATGGCGGCCGACCTTGCCGACCTCGACGCCGGCGAGGAACGCCTGATCGCGCTGGAGAAGGCGGCGCAGGCGGCGCGCGTCGCCTATGACGAGGCCGCCGCCCATCTTTCGGAGCTGCGCAGGGGCACGGCCGCCGCGCTCACCAGGGCGGTGATGGCGGAGCTGCCGGCGCTGAAGCTGGAGCGCGCCGAGTTCATCGTCGAGATTACGAGCGAGCCCGACGACCGCAGCGAAAGCGGCATCGACCAGGTCGAGTTCTGGGTGCGCACCAATCCCGGCACGCGGCCGGGGCCGATCATGAAGGTGGCCTCGGGCGGCGAGCTGTCGCGCTTTCTTCTCGCGCTCAAGGTGGCGCTGGCGGACAGGGGCTCGGCCCCCACCCTCGTCTTCGACGAGATCGACACCGGCGTCGGCGGCGCGGTGGCCGACGCCATCGGCCAGCGGCTTTCGCGGCTTGCCGGCCGCATCCAGGTGCTGTCGGTGACGCATGCGCCGCAGGTCGCGGCGCGCGCCGGCACACACTATCTCATCTCGAAGTCGGGCGGGGCAGACCGGGTGGCGACCGGCGTCGCGGCGCTGGCGCGGCAGGCGCGGCAGGAGGAGATCGCCCGCATGCTCGCCGGCGCGACTATCACCGAGGAAGCGCGCGCCGCCGCCGAGCGGCTGCTGAGCGAGAACGCGGCCGCTTCCGCCTGATCCGGCAATCCTTGCGGGCGCAGCGCCCGCCGTCATCCCGGCCGAGCGGAGCGAGAGCCGGGACCTATTG
Source organism: Aquamicrobium sp. (assembly GCA_014860725.1). The sequence continues at coordinate 687 of JACZJD010000181.1, read as the reverse complement.
GCCGGACAATCGTCGAGCGCGGCCCGGTCCTTGCGCTTGCACCTGTCAGCCCCGATGTGCGAACCCGCTACCCGGCCGTGCTGCTCAATGAGTCCCGGCGCTACGGTCGCTTCGCTCCCTTGGCCGGGATGACGGCGGGGATTGCCGGTATCCTCGCTCTTGAGCCTCGCGCGCCGGGCGCTAGTTTAGCGCTCCAGCCGCAATCCGGATTCGCGCCAATGCTCCAGCCCCGCAAGCCCGTCGAAGACCTGACCCCGCAGGAGGCGGTGGACGAGCTCGCAGCGCTCGCGGCCGAGATCGCCGAGCACGACCGGCGCTACTATGCCGAGGACGCGCCGACGATCTCGGATGCCGATTACGATGCGCTGCGCCTGCGCAATGCCGCCATCGAGGCTGCCTTTCCCGAGCTGGTGCGGGCGGATTCGCCCTCGATATCCGTGGGCGTGGCGCCGTCCGGCACCTTCGCGCCAGTGCGCCACGCGCGGCCGATGCTGTCGCTCGACAACGTGTTCTCCGATGACGACGTGCGCGACTTCGTCGCCTCGGTGCGGCGGTTCCTCGCCTTCCCGGAGGATCGCGAGCTCGTCTTCACCGCCGAGCCGAAGATCGACGGCCTGTCGATGTCGCTGCGCTACGAGGGCGGCGAGCTCGTCACCGCCGCGACGCGCGGCGACGGCGAGACCGGCG
>JACZJD010000180.1 GCA_014860725.1 Aquamicrobium sp. | reverse complement strand
GGAGATGCCCACCGCCCCCACCAGCAGGCCGATGAAGGCGCCGGAGAACCAGGCGCCGAACAGCCAGCCCAGCGCCACGCCGGCAAGGGCGGCCGGCGTCAGGATGGCGAGGTTCCGCGCCGAATAGTCCCGGCGGTAGAGATAGACCGCGACGACGTCGCTGACGATGAAGATCGGCAGCAGCAGCGCCGCCGCCGTCACCGGCGGCATGACGAGGGCGAGCAGCGGCACCGCCAGCGTGCCGACCGTCGGCACCCCGCCCTTGGACAGGCCGACGAGGAACGACGACAGCACCGCGACCGACAGCACGACGGGCGTTGGCTCGATCACGGCGCTCTCCTTCGATCCGGCCGCCGGATCATAGGGATTCCGCGCCGGCCGCGAAACGGCCGCCCGCCCCTTTTCCGGCCTCAGCCGGCGTAGCCGGCCATGCGCGGCAGCCACAGCACCAGCTCGGGAATGAAGGTGATGAGGCCGAGGCACACCACCATCCAGAACAGGAACGGCATGCAGTCGCGGATGATGTCCTTGATCGGCGCGCCGGAGATGTTGGTCATGATGAACAGCAGCAGCCCGTAGGGCGGCGTCACCAGCCCCAGCATGACGTTGACCACGACCACGACGCCGAAATGCACGAGGTCGATGCCGAGCGCCTGCGCCGTCGGGATGAAGACCGGCACGATGATCAGCAGCACCGCCGTGCCTTCCAGCACGCAGCCGAGCAGGAGCAGGATGACGTTGACGAGGATCAGGAACTGGATCGGCGTCAGCTCCCACGCGGTCAGGATCGCCTTCAGCGTGTTGGGGATGTTCTCGACCGTCACCACGTAGTTGAAGACGAGCGAGCCGGCGATCAGCATGCCGATCGAGGCGCTGGTCTTGGTCGAGATCAGCAGCGCGCCGTAGGCCTCGCGCGCCGGCAGGCTGCGGTAGAGGAAGACCGAGATGATGAGCGCATAGGCCGCCGCGAGCGCCGCCGCCTCCGTCGGCGTGGTGACGCCGGTATAGATGCAGCCGAGCAGGATCACCGGCATCAGGAGCGCCGGGAACGCCCGCCACGTGATCTCGGGGATATCGCGCAGCGGTACGGGGTCCTCGACCGGGAAGTTCCTGCGCCGCGCGGTCCAGGCCACCTGCCCCATCTGCATGAACGACATCATGAGGCCCGGCACCATGCCGGCGAGGAACAGGTAGCCGATCGAGGCGTCGGAGACGAGCGCGTAGATGACGAGCGGGATCGAGGGCGGGATGATCGGCCCGACCACGGCCGTCACCGCGGTCAGCGCCGCGGCGTAGCTCGGCGTGTAGCGGTTCTCGCGCGTCATCATGTTCTGCATCATGCGGCCGGAGCCGGCCGCGTCGGCGATGGCCGAGCCGGACATGCCGGCGAAGATGATCGACTGGACGATGTTGACCTGCGCCAGCCCGCCGCGGAAGCGGCCGACGAGCACGTTGCAGAAGCGCAAGAGCCGCTCGGTCATCGAGCCGGAATTCATGATCTCGGCCGCCAGCACGAACAGCGGCACGGCGAGGATCACGTAGTTGGAATACATGCCGTTGAGGAACTGCTCGGCCACCGTGCCCATGTCGAGGCCGGCGAGCAGCAGATAGAGGATCGAGCCGCACATCATGGCGAGCCCGATGGGCAGGCCGAGCAGCGCGAGCGCGGTGATGACGAACAGCGTGATGGAAAACGGGCTGGTGAGGTTCATACGCCTGAGCTCGCCTTGGTCGGGTCATACGCCTCGGGCGCCTCGCCACGCACCGCCAGCCAGGCGATCCAGATGTAGCGGACGATCATCGCGACGGCGAAGACGACGTAGATGGAATAGAGGTAGTCGAAGCGGATCTTGAGATAGGCCGAGCGCTCGACCTTCATGAAGGTGACGTAGTCGATCACCGCCGGCAGCGAGATGCCGAACAGGAAGATCAGCGCCGCGGCGGTGATGAGGCCCATGACGCGGCGCGGGCCGTCGCGGACCGCGCCGTAGACGAGGTCGAAGCGGATCTCCTCGCGCTCGCGCACCACGAAGGCGCTGCCGAACAGCACGAGCCAGATCCACAGCACGACGCTGATCTCGTGCGTCCAGCCGATGGGCATGTTGAGCAGGTAGCGGAACGCGATCTGCAGCATGAAGGCGACGAACATCGCCGCGAGCATGGCGCAGGCGACGTTCTCGGCGCGGGCGCGCAGCCATTCCAGCACGCGCGCGGCGGACGATCCTTGCATCGTGTCCTCCTGTGGTCCGCCGCCGCCTCTCCCCCTTGGGGGCCGGGCGGCGGAGGACGGGAAAGCGCCCGGCCTAGAGCGCGTTGATCTTGTCGACGAGGCCGGCCGGCCAGTTCTTCGCGAGGTCGGAGTCGAGATACATCTTCTGCGCATGGGCGCGGAAGGCGTCGACGTCCGGCACGTAGACGTCGAGGCCCATCTCCTTGAACGAGGCGGCAAGCTCCTCCTCGCGCTTCAGGTGCTCGGCCGTGCTCCAGGCGATGGCCTTGTCGGCCGCTGCCTGCACCTTCTCGCGCTGCTCGGGCGTCATCTCGTTCCACGCTTTGGACGAGATGACGAGCAGGTCGAAGCCGACGAGGTGCGAGGTCAGCACGATCTGCTGCATCACCTCGTAGAACTTCATGTTCTGCACGTTGGGCAGCGGGTTGTCCTGGCCGTCGATGGCGCCGGTCTGGAGGCCGGTATAGACCTCGGCATAGGCCATCGGCGTCGGGTTGGCGCCGAGCGCCTGGCCGAGGAACTGCCACGAATCGCCGCCCGGCATGCGCAGCTTGATGCCGGCCATGTCGGCGGGCGTGGCGATCTTCTTCGTGCCCTTGAGGCCGACCTGCCGCGTGCCGAAGAAGGTGGGGCCGAGGACGCGGATGCCGAGCTTGTCCTCGGCCAGCGTCTTCATCTCCTCGCCCGGCTCGCTGTCGAAGAAGGTCTTCAGGTGCCCGGCGTCGCGGAACAGGTAGGCCGAGGTCAGGATCGACCATTCCGGCACCTGGTTGGAGACGTCCTGCGGCGCGATGTTGCCCATTTCGAGGTTGCCGCGCTGCAGCGCGACGAGCTCGGTGCCCTGCTTGAACAGGACGCCGCCGTAATAGCCCTCGAAGGCGAAGTCGCCCGCGATCTCCTCCGCGAACATCTTCATCATGTCGGCGCGGATATCCTGCTCGGAGAACACCGCCGAGAAGCGCAGCTTCGGCTTGTCCTGCGCGAGCGCGGGGAAGGCTGCGGCCGAGGCCAGAAGCCCCGCCGCCATCAGGACGCTGCGGCGCGTGGTGGTGAAAGTCATGGCATTCCTCCCTTGTTGAGCGACGCCGGTCCGGTCTCCCGGCTCCTCCCGGCGTCCTTTGCGATCCCGGTCAGAGCGCGTTGATGCGCTCCAGCATGCCCTCGGGCCAGTCCTTCGACAGCGACGAGCCGAGGTATTTCCTGTTGGAATAGGCGCGGAACGCCTCGACGTCTGGCGTGTAGACGTCGAGGCCCTCGCCCCTGAAATAGTCGATCAGTTCCGCCTCCTCGCGCAGATACTCCGCGTTGCTCCAGGCGAAGGCCTTGTCGGCGGCGTCGCGGATGCGCTGCTGCTGCTCCGGCGTCAGGCCGTCGAACAGCTTCGCGCTGATCAGCAGGATGCCGAAGCCGACATTGTGGCCGGTGAGCACGATCTGGTCCGTGACCTCGTGGAACTTCATCAGCCGGTTGTTGGGCAGCGGGTTGTCCTGCGCGTCGATGGCCCCGGTCTGGAGCCCGGTATAGACCTCGGCATAGTCCATGGCGGTCGGGTTGGCGCCGATCGACTCGCCGAGGAACTGCCAGGATTCGCCGCCCGGCATGCGCAGCTTGATGCCGGCGAGGTCCTCCGGCACGTCGATCTTCCTGTCGCCGCGCAGGTTGACGTGGCGCGTGCCGTAATAGGCGGGCGCGAGGATGACCACGCCCATCTCGTCGCGCGCCATCCTCCTGAAGTCGTCGCCGACGTCGCTGGCGAAGATCGCGCTCATATGGGCCGCGTCGCGCACCAGATAGGCGGCGGTGAGGATGCTGAAGGCCGGCACCTGCTTGGCGAAGTCGGAGGGCGGCATCAGCGCCAGCTCGAGATTGCCGCGCTGGACCGCGACGATCTC
>JACZJD010000179.1 GCA_014860725.1 Aquamicrobium sp. | reverse complement strand
GGCTCGCCTCGTTCAGCATCCTGTGGCAGGCGGCAGGCGCCGTTCCGGGCAGGATCGCCGGCCGGGCGCCGGCGGAAGCCGCGGCCCGTCCCGCCGGGCGCTGCACCGCCCTTTCCGATTTCCGCGCGCTCGCCGCCCTGCCGCAGGGAGCGGTGCTCGCGGTCTCGAACCTCGGCTCGTCCATCCTCGCCGAGACGCATCACAGGGTTCTGGCCGGTCCCTACCACCGCAACCAGGCCGGCAACCTCGCCATGCTCGACGCGATGGCCGTGCCGCCGGCCGAGGCGGAGGCCGCGGTACGCCGCGCCGAGGTCGACTACGTGGTCTCCTGCGCCGGAAACGGCGAGACCCGTTTCCTTAGCCGGCTTGCCCCGGACAGCCTCGTCGCGAGGCTGGCGGCCGGCGAAATACCGGCGTGGCTGTCGCCCGTTGCCGAAAGCGCCGATGCGCCCCTCACCGTCTTCCGCGTGGCGGATGACGGGCGCTGAACTTCGATACCTTTCCTAAACGGTTTTGTGACACCGTCGTCAAAAGGGGCAGCCTAGAACAAGAAGAAGGCTCAGGGGCGCTAATGAACGACTCGCTCGGCACCAGCCGTCTCGCCGGCGACAATGCAGATTTGGCCTTCACGGACCCGCTGACCGGGCTCGGCAATCTGCGCCGCTTCTTCGACAAGGTGGACCGGCTGATCGTCGAGCGCGCCGAGGACCCCGCCCCCTTCGCCGTCGGCATCCTCGATCTCGACGGCTTCAAGCCCATCAACGACCTGTTCGGACGCGGCGCGGGCGACGACATCCTGCAGCAGGTGGCGATCCGCCTCAAGGCGTCGATGGACCCGCATTCGATCGTCACGCGCGTCGGCGCCGACGAGTTCGCCTTTCTCCAGCCGATGCTGTTCAGCGAGGAGGCGGCGCGCGAGCGCGCCCTGATGCTGATCGAGATCCTGTCGGCGCCCTACGACGTCGGCGACCGCACCGCGCGGCTGTCGGCCTCGGCGGGCTGCTCGCTGTTCTATTCCGGCGAGGAGACGACCGAGACGCTGGTGTCCAAGGCGGAGACCGCGCTCTACCACGCCAAGCGCTCCGGCCGCGGCAAGGTCGTGGTCTACACGCGCGAGATGGAAGAGCAGGCCAAGCGCACCACGCGCCTCGAGCAGGCGCTGCGGCGGGCCGTCGCCGCCGGCGAGGTCGAGCCGCATTTCCAGCCGATCGTGGACCTGAAGACGCGCCGCATCATCGGTTTCGAGACGCTGGCGCGCTGGACCGACCGCGACCTCGGCTTCGTGCCGCCCGACGTGTTCATCCCGCTCGCCGAGGAGCGCGGCATCATCGGCCCGCTGTCGCAGCTCGTGCTGCGCAAGGCGACGGAGACGGCGCGCCACTGGCCGGACGAGCTGTTCCTGTCGTTCAACCTGTCGCCGTCGCAGCTCGTGGACCAGAACACGGCGCAGCACATCCTCGCCATCCTGCAGCGCACTGGCTTCGACCCGCGCCGGCTGGAGATCGAGATCACCGAGACCGGCCTGATGACCGATGCGGCCTCGGCCGAGAAGATCGTCGACGACCTGCGCGCCTACGGCATCCGCATCTCGCTCGACGATTTCGGCACCGGCCAGTCGTCGCTCGGCCGGCTGCGCGAGTTCAACTTCGACAAGCTCAAGATCGACCGCGCCTTCGTCTCGTCCATCCTCGACGACAAGCCGTCGGAGCACATCATCCGCGCCATCCTGGCCATGTGCGAGGGGCTGGGCATGGAGGTGGTGGCCGAGGGCATCGAGGAGGAGGCGCAGGCGAGCCGCCTCGTCCAGTTCGGCTGCGGCGGCGGGCAGGGCTACCTGTTCGGCAAGCCGCGCGACGCCGACGCCACCATGGGCTATCTGCGCGACGCCTATCTCACGGGCATCGCCCGGCGCATCGCCTGAGCCGGCCGCAGAACGGCCGGACGGGCCGCGATCAGCCCGCCTTCCGGATGCAGATCGGCGTATGGCCGGAGCGGACGAAGCCGAGCTCGTGGGCCGCCGCCTTCGACAGGTCGATCACCCTGCCCCTGATGAACGGTCCGCGGTCGTTGATCCGCACGGTCACAGACTTGCCGTTGCGCTGGTTGGTCACCACCACCTTGGTGCCGAAAGGCAGGGTGCGGTGGGCCGCGGTCATCGCCGCCGGGTTCATCCGCTCCCCCGAGGCGGTCTTGGAGGTCAGCGCGTACCAGGAGGCGCCACCGCACTGGGCGAAGGCGGTGTTGGCGGAAAGCGCACCGAGCGCGGCGGCCGCGAAGGCCGCCAGACGTACCGTGGTCGTGTTCATGCCTGGGAATGTCCCCTTCCGTTGACGTATCGAGCGCCGCTAGGGAGGGAATCGGGCGACCGCGCGGCAAATTCCGTGCGGCACGGACACTTATGGCGACAGGCTGAAACATTGGGTCAGGACGGGCGCGCAATCGCCCGGCCCGGAGGCGGCAGGAAGCGGGCGGTCCCTCGATAAAGAAACCGCCCGTTTGATACCCTCAGCGGCGCAGCACGCCGCCGGTCTGCTTGGCCACGTTGTCGACGATCCGGGCGGCGAGCGCCTCGAAATCCTCGTCGGTCAGCGTGCGCTCGACCGGCTGGATCGC
>JACZJD010000178.1 GCA_014860725.1 Aquamicrobium sp. | reverse complement strand
GACCACCTGCGGCACCAGCGCGAAGGTGCCGATCTGGGTCGCCATGTCGTCGGACAGGAAGTTGCCGCGATGGCCGCCGGCCTCCGCCCCCTGGGCGATGATCGCGTCGCAACCGTGCTCCTCCAGCCACACTGCCTCGGCAACCGTGGTCGCCGAGGAGACGACCGTCGCGCCGGTGGCTTTCACCCGGTCGAGCAGCGCCTTTTCCGGCAGGCCGAAATGGAAGCTCACCACCGGCGGCCGCAATTCCTCGACGAGCTCGCACAGCGCCGCGTCGAACGGCGTGCGGTTGGAGGCGGGGACCGGCGCGTCCGGGTCGAGGCCGAGCTCGATATAGTAGGGGCGCAGCCTGTCGCGCCAGCGCGCCTCGCGCGCCGCGTCGAAGGCGGGCGGGGTGTGGCAGAAGAAGTTGACGCTGAACGGCTTGTCCGTGCGCTGGCGGATGATGCCCATCTCGGCCCGCAGCCGCTCCTCGTCCATCAGCGCGCAGGGCAGCGAGCCGAGGCCGCCCGCCTCGCTGACCGCGATCACCATGTCGGAGAAGACCGGCCCCGCCATCGGGGCCTGGATGATCGGATGCTCGATGCCGAGAAGGTCCTGTATCCGCCGGTCGGGCCACTTGTCGGACAACATGGGCCGTTACTCCCTGTGATAGCGGCCCTGAACCGCCCCCTGGGGACCGGACATGAAGCGGTCGGCTTCTTCCCGGCGTGAAGCACACGATGACGGCGGCGACCCAGCGGACGCCGCAGCGTCGGAATAGGCGAGACGGGGCCGCATGTCGAGACCGAATTGCCACTGACGCGCGGCGGAACGCCGCCTCCCTTCCTTCCGGGGGAGCCGGAGGCCGTGCTTGACAATCCGCGCCATTTGGCGATGCTGACCCCATGATGCGTTCGCGAGCCACCTTCACGCTTTTCATGGGTTCCTCCCCGCGAGGATAGCCCCGGCTCGGATCGTGTGCCCCGAGACCGGGGCATACATCGCCGACGCGGATCAGCCACACGCAGACATCCATGCAGGTCCGCCCGGCGGGGCGGCATGTCTTCCTTTCCCAGGCCGTCGCGGCAGCGCCGGATGAGAGCAGCCTCGATCCGGCGTCAGCCAGCCGGGACACAACAGCCAAGAGCTTCGTCATGAGCAAACCCAGCATCGTCGTGAACAAGTCCGATCATGTCCGCCTCCTCCAGCTCGCCAACGGCCTGCTCGACCGCAAGCCCGAGATGGCCGAAGAGCTGCTGATGGAGCTGGAGCGCGCGCGCGTCGTCGAGAAGGGCGCGGCCCTTCAGGGCACCGTGCAGATGGGCACGACCGTCGAATACACCACCGACGACGGGCAGACGCGCCGGGTCACGCTCGTCTATCCTGCCGACGCCGACATCTCGCAGGGCAAGGTCTCGATCCTGACGCCGATCGGCACCGCGCTGCTCGGCCTCAAGGCCGGCCAATCCATCGACTGGGTGGCCAATGACGGCCGCACGCACCGGCTGACCATCGTCTCCGTCGCCGCCCCGGAGGCGCAGGCGGAGCAATGACCGTCGCCGCGCCGCGCAGCACCCGCATCACCCACCGGCGTGGCCGCGCGGCCACGCCGGTGGGCGA
>JACZJD010000177.1 GCA_014860725.1 Aquamicrobium sp. | reverse complement strand
AAACCGGCGACTGCCGCAGCCACCCGGTCGGCGGCCGCAGGCTCGGCTCCATCGCGCTCGGCGAGGCGGGCGGGCTGCTCCTCGCCCGCGACGACGGCCTCCATGCCTACGACCCGGAGACCGGGCGGCAGACCTTCCTCGTCGATCCCGAGCCGGGGGCGAAAGGCCACCGCAAGAACGACGGCCGCGCCGATCCCTACGGCGATTTCTGGGTCGGGACGCTGCGCGAGGCCGACTATGCGCCGGTCGGCGCGCTCTACCGCATCCGCCCGGACCTTTCGGTCAGCCGCGAGGCCGGCGGGGAGGCTGGCGGGCTCGCGATCCCGAACGCGCTCGCCTTCGATCCCGAGCGCCGGCGGCTCTACTACGCCGACACGCGCGCCTACACGATCTGGGTCTGCGACCACGACCCGCAGACGGGGGCGATCTCGGCGCGCCGCGTCTTCGCCACGACGACCGCGCCGGCACGGCCGGACGGCGCCTGCGTCGATGCCGGGGGCTGCCTCTGGAACGCCGAATATGCCGGCGGCCGCGTCGTGCGCTACGCGCCCTCGGGGGAGGTGCTGGCGGCGCTCGACCTGCCCGTCAGCCATCCGACCTCCTGCTGCTTCGGCGGCCCGGCGCTCGACCGGCTCTACGTCACCAGCGCGTCGGAACCGCTTTCCGCGGCACAACGTGAGGCCGAGCCGCTGGCCGGCCTGACGCTCGTCCTCGACGTCGGCGTCAGGGGCCGGCCCGAATACCGCACCCCGCTCGCCTGAAGCAATTCCAGGAGAAAAGCGGAAGCGCTCTAGCCTTCGGGCAGATGCGCCGGCAGGACCAGCGTCAGCGTCGCGCAGCCGTCGCCGCGCTCGAAGCCGACCTCGCCGCCGAGCGTTTCGGCGCGCCGCGCCATGTTCCTGAGGCCGTGGCCCCTGTCGGCTGCGATGTCGGTTGCGGCGGGCTCGCGGACGGCGTTGCGGATCACGATGGTCGCGGCCCCGTCGCCGCGCGTCGCGCCGTGGACCGAGATGCGCGACGGCTCGCCGTGCTTCAGCGCGTTGGTGATCGCCTCCTGCAGGATGCGCAGGATGGACAGCGCGTTGCCGGGCGTCACCCCCGTCACCTGCGGCAGCTTCTCCATCGACCAGTCGAGCTCGACGCCGAGCCGGCGCAGCTGCGGCTCCAGCCGCTCGCGCAGGCCGGCCAGCGCCAGGATCAGGTCGCTGTCGTCGAGGTCGAGCGAGTTGACGACCAGCCGCAGGTCGTCGAGGGCGCTGCGCGCCGCCCGCTCGATGGCCGCGGGATTGGCGGTCTGGGCCTGCGACAGCGCGATGATCGAGACCAGATGGCCGCTGAGGCCGTCGTGGAGATCGCGCATCAGGCGGCCGCGCTCGTCCTCGCGCGCGGCTTGCGTCATGCGCATGCGGTCCTTGAGGTGGAGGGCCGACAGCTCCTGCTCCTGCGCCGACAGCTTCTGGCGCAGCGTCTCGTTGACGCCGTCGATCTGGTCGAGGCTGCTCGCCAGCCGGCGCATCAGGAGGGTGAGCACGGCGATGGTGGTGAGGGGCCGGATGTGCGAGCTCAGGAGCAGCACGCCGTCGATGGCGCCGGTGAGGATGCCGACGTCGCGCAGCCCGTACCACGCCGTCAGGAAGAACGGCACGGCGAGCAGCGCCCGGTCCCATTCGCGCACGCGCAGCGCGTTCACGAACAGCACGATCGCCGCGGCGAGATGGCCGCCGATGGCAACGGCGGAGCTGGCGAGCGCGGCGAGGAAGGGCGGCAGGACGCCCGCCCCGACGCCGGCGACGAGCGCCAGCGGCAGGGCGAGCACGGACGCCTTCAGCCATGGCGGCCGCGGCGTCCCGACGATCGACAGGGCGAGCCCGAGCGCCATCAGGCCGAAGGCGGCCAGCGCGAACACCAGCACGGACTGGCCGTTGACCGAGACGACATGCGCCGGCAGGACGCCGGCGATCGACAGGGCGAAGCTGCCGATGCCGATCAGGAACAGCCAGGCGAAGATCGGGTCGTGGCGGCGGGCGAGCCAGACGATGGTGATGCCGAGCACCACCAGCGTCTGCAGGCCGACGACGGCGGTGCGCGTGCCGTTGCTGGCGAACGACCACAGCCAGCCCCACGGCGCGGTCGCGTCCGCGCCGGTGAGGTAGAGCTGCGACAGGTAGCCGGGCACAGCGCCGCTCTCGCGGTCGAGCACGATCTCGAACGTGCCCGGTCCCTCCCGCGTCGGCGGCACGGCCAGCACATAGGCCGAGGCCAGCACCGGCTCGCCCCAGGACTGCCGGTCGCTGCCCCACAGGCGCAGGCCGTCGAGCCGCACCGAGAGCGTGTGCTGCGCCGCCGGCACCAGCAGCAGCAGGGATTCGGACGCCGGCAGGTCGACGCTCATGCGGTAGGTGCCGCGCGCCGGGCCGAAGCCGGCCGAGTCCGGCCAGCGGTGCGGCAGCGTCACGGGAACCGCCTCGCCGCCGTCGAGGCTGAAGAGCGCCCCGGTCAGCGGCACCGCGTCCTTCGGCACGGGCAGGCTCACCCATTGCGGCGCGGCCGCCAGGATCAGCGTCAGCCCGAGGATCAGCACATAGGGCACCAGCGCCGCCGCCCCGCGGCCGCTGCGGCCGGTCATAGCCGGATCAGCCCGAGCCGTGTCGCCTCGAACACGGCCTCCGACCGGTTCGAGGCTTCGAGCTTGCGGTAGATGTTGCGGATGTGGACCGGCACGGTCTGGCGCGAGACGCCGAGCCGTTCGGCGATCTCGGCATAGGTGAAGCCCTTGGCGATGCCCCACAAGATGTCCATCTCGCGCGCGGTGAGCGCGCCGCGGGCGGTGCCCGGCGGCTGGTCCTCGCGCGGGTGGGCGCCCAGGCGCTGCACCAGCACGCGCGCGATGCGCGAGGAGATCGGCGAGCGCCCGGCCATCAGGTCGGTGATCGCCTCGATCAGGTCGATGGAATCGGCGTCCTTGAGCAGGTAGCCCGAGGCGCCGGCGGCGATGGCGTCGAGGACGGTCGTCTCGTCGGCGAGCACCGAGATCACCATCGCCTCGGCGGTCGGCTGCTTGCGGCGCAGCGTGCGGATCGCATCGACGCCGTTGCCGTCCGGCAGCTTGAGGTCGGTGATGAGGAGGTCGAGGCGGTGCGT
>JACZJD010000176.1 GCA_014860725.1 Aquamicrobium sp. | reverse complement strand
GGATGCGGCCGATCTGCTCGGGGCTCGCGCCGAGCGCCAGCAGCCGCTCGACGCGGCGGGCATGCGTCTTGCGGCTGCCCAGCGCGCCGACATAGAAGCAGCCGGCGTCGAGCGCGGCCTTCAGCGGGAAATCGTCGATCTTGGGATCGTGGGTGACGGCGGCGACGGCCGTGTAGGCATCGAACGGACGGCTGCCGAGCACGACTTCCGGCCATTCGGCGTGCAGTGCGACGTCGGGAAAGCGTTCTTTCGTAGCAAACGCCGTGCGCGGGTCGATGATCTCCATGTCGAAGCCGGCGATCGCCGCCATCGGCGCCAGTGCCTGGGTGATGTGCACGGCGCCGATCGCCACCAGGCGCGGCCGCGGCACGTGGACGTTGAGGAAGACGCGCTTGCCGCCGGCCTCGACGGCGCCGGAATTGCCGGAGCGGAACGCCTTGGCGACCGCTTCGGCGAGGGCCGGATCGACCGCCTCGCCCTCGCGGACGACGCGCGCCGAAGCGTCGGAAAGGTCGGTGACAAGGATCGCGGCGCGGCGGGCGCGGCGCTCCTCGTTGAGCAGTCTCAGCGCGGCGGCGTCCATGGTCAGCTCACGCGCTCGACATAGACCTTGATGCGCCCGCCGCAGGACAGGCCGACCTGCCAGGCGGTTTCGTCGGCGACGCCGAACTCGAGCATCTTCGGCGCGCCGGAGGAGATCACGTCGACGGCTTCGGTGACCACCGCGCCCTCGACGCAGCCGCCGGACACGGAACCCTGGAAATTGCCGTCGGCGTCGATGATGAGATGGCTGCCGACGGGGCGCGGCGCCGAGCCCCAGGTCTCGACCACGGTCGCGACCGCGACCTTGCGGCCCTCGTCCAGCCAGCCCTCCGCGATGGCGAGCGGATCGCGCGCCTCGTCGATCGTGTTGCCCTGCTGCATGGTCGCGTCTCCTCCGTCACCCTGCTCCGGCCAGGTTCTTTATATGGTCACGCGCGGCGCCGTCCGCCAAGCCACCGCCGCGGATCGGTCTCGGCCCCGCCGGCGACGCCCAGCGCGGCGCAGAGATCGGCCAGCGCCTCCAGATTGTGCACCGGCCGGAATTCGTCGACATGGGGCAGCATGGCGCGCACCCCCCTTGCCCGCGCCTCGAAGCCGTCGAAGCGCAGCAGCGGGTTCAGCCAGATCAGCCTGCGGCACGATCTGTGCAGCCGATCCATCTCCTCGGCCAGGCCGGCAACGTCGTCGCGCTCCAGCCCGTCGGTGATGAGCAGCACGACGGCGCCCTGCGACAGGACCCGGCGCGACCATTTGCGGTTGAACTCGGCGAGCGTGTCGCCGATGCGCGTACCGCCCGACCAGTCCTTGACCGTCGCCGAACACTCGGCGAGCGCTTCGTCGGGGTCGCGGTGGCGCATCTGCCGCGTCAGGTTTGTCAGCCTCGTGCCGAAGACGAAGGTGTGCACGCGTCGCCGTTTCTCGGCGAGCGCATGAAGGAAATGCAGGAAGATGCGCGTGTACTGGCTCATCGAGCCGGAAATGTCGGCGAGCACCACCAGCGGCGGGTGCACCTCGCGCGGTGAGCGGAATTTCGGCAGGATCAGCGCACCGCCGGTGCGCAGCGACGAGCGCATCATTGCGCGCGGGTCGGGCCGCCTTCCGTGCGGGTCGGGGCGGTGGCGGCGGGTCTTCACCGTGTCGAAAGGCAGCCTCAGCGCAGTAATGGCGGCGCGTGCTTCGGCCAGCTCAGCGGCGCTCATCTGCGCGAAATCCTTGCCGCGAAGCACCTCGT
>JACZJD010000175.1 GCA_014860725.1 Aquamicrobium sp. | reverse complement strand
GCCCTCGGCGATGTGCTCGTGGCTTTCGATGCGTCTCACCGGCCTTGCCGCGATCCTCTTGTCCTTGCCCTCGCCGCACCGTAGCAATCGGCCGATGAGCGTCACAACCCGTTTCCTTCGCTGATGCGGCCGGTCTTCCGCTTCGCGCCGAGCCCGAACGGCGAGCTGCATCTCGGCCACGCCTATTCGGCGCTGCTCAACGCCGACATGGCCGCGGCGGCCGGCGGCAGGCTGCTGCTGCGCATCGAGGACATCGACACCACGCGCTGCACGCCGGCCTTCGAGGCCGGGATCCATCGCGACCTTTCCTGGCTCGGCCTCCGCTGGGAGGAGCCGGTGCGGCGGCAGTCGGAGCATTTCGCCGACTACGCCGCGGCGCTGGAACGGCTGGCGGATGCCGGGCTTGCCTATCCGTCGTTCCTCAGCCGCGGCGAGGTGCGCGCCATGATCTCGGAGGCCGAAGCCGACGGGCGCGAATGGCCGCGCGACCCGGACGGCGTGCCGCTGTTCCCGACCGTCGAGCGGCGGCTCTCCGAAAGGGAAAGGCAGGCCCGCATGGCGGCGGGCGAGCCCTATGCCTGGCGGCTCGACGTCGGGGCCGCCATGGCGCATCTGGGGGCGCATATCGGCCGGCCGCTTGCCTGGGACGAGGAGGGCATGGGGCCGGGCGGCGAGACGGGCCGCGTCGCGGCCGACCCCGCCGCCTGGGGCGACGTGGTCATCGCGCGCAAGGAGGTGCCGACCAGCTACCAGCTCTCGGTGACGGTCGACGACGCGCTGCAGGGCATCACCCATGTCGTGCGCGGCCGCGACCTCTTCTTCGCCACCGCGGTGCAGCGGCTGCTGCAGGAACTGCTCGGCCTGCCCGAGCCGGTCTATGTCCACCACGACCTCATCCTGGGCGAGGACGGCCGCAAGCTCTCGAAGAGCCGGCAGGACACCGGCCTTGCGACCCTGCGCGCGGCCGGCCTCACGCCCGCCGACATCCGCCGGATGGTCGGGCTCTGACCGGATAGCGCTCAGCCGATCAGCCGGCGCATCGCCGCCTTGAGGGCGACGAGCACGCCGAGCAGCACGAAGGAGCCGCCGAGGCCGGTCGCGATGGCGCGCTGCACGTCGGCGAGGCGGTAGCCCATGAGGTTGGCGACGTAGATGCCGGCGAAGAAGCCGATGGCGATGATGGCGGCGTTGCCGGCCGCGCCGAATCCCTCCTCGCCCATCAGCGCGTTCAGCGCCATGGCGACGATGAAGGACAGGATGACCACGGCCGTGGCGGCCATGACCAGCCAGCCGAAACCCAGATTCCACAACATGCATTCCCTCCCGGACAAGCGGTGAAGGATGCGCCCCGTCATGACACCCGCATCAATTCGCCTGAGTATATGGATCAATCCTTATCCTTTGCTTGACGCGGCGTTTCGCATTAGAGCGGTCGGGCGATCCCGCGCCCGCCCCGATCCGCGAGCCCTTTCCCCGATGTCCTCCGCCACGCGCTTCATCCCGGCCCTCTTCGTCGTCCTGTGGGCGACGGGCTTCATCGGCGCGCGCTACGCCATGCCGTGGTCGGAGCCGTTCAGCTTCCTCGCCGTGCGCTTCGCGCTCGCCGCGCTGATCCTGCTGGCGCTCGCTCTGGCGCTGCGGGCGAAGCCGCTGTCGCGGCGGCAGGCCGCGCACGCCGTCCTCGTCGGCGCGCTCGTCCACGGCGTCTATCTCGGGGCCGTGTTCTGGGCGATCCGGAACGGCATGCCGGCCGGCCTCTCCGCCCTCATCATCGGCCTCCAGCCGCTGATCACGGCGGTCATGGCCGGCCTTGCGCTCGGCGAGAAGGTGCTGCCGCGCCACTGGGCGGGCCTCGCCATCGGCTTCGCCGGCATCGTCATCGTGCTCGCGCCCAGGATCGGCGACGCCGTCGGCGGGGTGACGGCGGCGACGCTCGCGGCCTGCGTCTTCGGCGTCGGCGCGATCAGCGCCGGCACGGTGTGGCAGAAGCGATGCCTCGCCGGGGCCGACCTCGTCTCCGGCACGCTGTGGCAGTATGTCGGCGCGACCGTCGTGGCGGCGGCGGGCTCGCTCGCCTTCGAGACGCGTACTTTCGTCGTCACCGGCGAGCTGGTCTTCGCCATGGCGTGGCTGGTGCTGGTGCTGTCGATCGGCGCGATCTTCCTGTTGATGCACATGATCCGCGAGGGCGAGATGGCGAAGGTGTCGTCGCTGTTCTACCTCGTGCCGGCGGTGACGGCGCTGATCGCCTGGGTCCTGTTCGGCGAGACGCTGACGCCGCTCCAGCTCGTCGGCATGGTCGTCACCATGGCCGGCGTCGCCATGGCGACGCGGCGCTAGAGCAATCCAGGAAAAGTGCGAAGCGGTTTTCCGCCCGGAACTGCGGAAAACAAAAAGCTAACCCGCCTTCACCTTCGCCCGCGCGTCGAGATAGCGCCGGATCGCCGCGTTCAGCTCGCCGCCGATGATGAAGATCGCCGAGATCATGTAGAGGAAGACGAGCGCGATCATGATCGAGGCCAGCCCCGCATAGGTCGAGGCGTAGGACGAGAAGCGGCCGAGATAGGCCGCGAAGGCCGACGAGCCCGCGACCCAGAACACCAGCGTGAAGATCAGCCCCGGCACGATGTCGCGGAAGCGGCGGCGGCCGGCCGGCAGCCACATGTGCACCGCGATCAGCCCGAGCACGATGACGATCACGGCGATGGCGAAGCGCCAGAAGGTGATGGTGCCGGTATAGGGCTGTATCCACGGCAGGCGCTGCTCGGCGATGCCGACGGCGATCGGCGCGAACACCAGGAGCGCCGAGACGATCAGGAAGCCGAGCGTCGCCACCACGACGAAGCCGAGGCTCTGCGCCCTGAGCAGGAAGATCGACCGCGTCTCGATCACCCGGTAGGCGCGGTTCAGGCCGACCCGCAACGCCTCGATGCCGTTCGAGGCGAAGTAGAGGGCGATCAGGATGCCGAAGGTCAGCACGTCGCCGCGCTGCACGGTCAGCACGCTCGTCACCTCGCGGGCGATCGGCTCGGCGATCTCGTCCGGCCAGGTGTCGAAGACGAGGTGCACGGCCGTGTCGGCGAAGGCCTGCGCGCCGAGGAAGCTCGCGAGCGAGGTGGCGAAGATCAGGAACGGGAACAGCGCCAGCAGCGCCGACAGGGCGAGATGGCTGGCGATGGCCCAGCCGTCGTCGTTGTTGAAGTGGCCGAGCGCATCGCCGAGGATTCGCTTGGTGACAGCAAGTGCGCGCAGCATCCGTTCCGCCGATTGTGTCGTCCTGCCGAATATGGGAAGGATGAGTCCTAGCATGCCAGACCGGAAAGAGGAAAATTCCGGATAGGCGCCAACCGCCTGCCGCGATCCGCCGCCCCACGGAAGACGTTCATGTCCACAGCCTTCAACATTCTCGCCATCGTGTTCATGGTCGCCGTGCTGATCGTGCTGGTCCGCGGCCTCATCAACATGCTGCGGGGCGGCTCCGGCAACACCTCGAACAAGCTGATGCAGGCGCGCGTCATCCTCCAGTTCATCGCGCTGGTGTTCATCGTGCTGGCGCTGTGGGTTTCCGGCCGCTGAGCGCAGGGAGGCGAAGCCATGGTCATCCTCAACAAGATCTACACCCGCACCGGCGACGACGGCACCACCGCGCTCGGCACCGGCGAGCGGCGGCCGAAATACGACCTGCGCATCGCCTCCTACGGCACGGTGGACGAGGCCAATGCCTGCATCGGCCTGGCGCGGCTGCACACCAGGGACGCCCATCCCGAGCTCGACGCCATGCTCGGCCGCATCCAGAACGACCTGTTCGACCTCGGCGCGGAGCTCGCCACCCCCGACACCGGCGAGGACCTCGGCTACGAGCCGCTGCGCATCCTCGATTCGCAGGTCAGGCGCATCGAGAGCGAGATCGACGCGGTCAACAAGGGCATGCGGCCGCTGCGCACCTTCGTGCTGCCGGGCGGCTCGCCGGCCGCGGCGGCGCTGCACCTTGCCCGCACCGTCGCGCGCCGCGCCGAGCGCATGATCGTCGAGCTGTCGCTCAAGGAGGGCGAGAAGGTCGGCGGCGCGGCGATCCGCTATATCAACCGCGTCTCGGACTTCCTGTTCGTCGCCGCCCGGGCGGTCAACGACCGGGGCGAAAGCGACGTGCTGTGGGTGCCGGGGCAGAACCGGTAGAGCGCAACACCGGCGGAAAGGCCCGGCACGCATGTTCATTCCGCTGCACGACGCCAACAGCCTCAAGCATATCCGGCTGCAATACGTCACGCTGGGGCTGATCGCGGCCAACGTCGTCGTCTATCTCCTGACCGCGCTGGGCAGCAGCGGCTTCACCGAAGCGGCGGTGATCGGCCTCGGCTACATCCCGTCCACCGTCTACGACATCGCCGAGCGGCCGGACGAATGGGTGCTGGTGCCGGACGACCTCACCTATGTCACCTATGCCTTCCTGCACGGCGACATCTGGCATCTGGGCGGCAACATGCTGTTCCTGTGGGTGTTCGGCGACAATGTCGAGGACGCGCTCGGCCACATCAGGTTCCTGTTGTTCTATCTCGCCTGCGCCGTGGCCGGGGCCTTCGCCCACGGCATGGTCGCGCCGGACTCGCAGGCGCCGCTGATCGGCGCATCCGGCGCCATCGCCGGCGTCGTCACCGCCTATCTGATGCTGCATCCGCGGGTGAAGGTGTGGGTGCTGGCGCTCGGCCGCATCCCGATCCGGCTGCCCGCCTCGATCCTGCTCGCGCTGTGGATCGTGTTCCAGGTGGCGATGCTTCTGCTCGCGGCCGAGGACGAGATCTCCTGGGCGGCGCATATCGGCGGCATCGTGGCGGGCGCGGTGCTGGTGCTCTTCCTGCGCCGGCGCGGCGTGCCGCTGTTCGATCGCGAGATCGTGACGCCGCAGGCCGTGGAGGTCGCCTCCGAAAGCGCGCCGCCCCCTCCGCCGTCCCCGCCGCCTTCTCCTTGGGGCAGGCGCTGATCCGCCGCGCCTTTCAAACGGTTTGAAAATCCGATCCGTATTGACGCTGCCGCGGAGGACCACTACAGCCACAGGCGGCCAGGGCCCATGCCGTCTTGCGAGCGACGGGGCGCGAACGGTCTCGCCTCGGCGAACTCCATTATCCGCAAGCGAACGGCAGGGATGCTGCCAGCCAGCACCCACGAATTTCTCGGAAAGGTTTTGAGCGCATGAAAGTTCTTGTCCCAGTGAAGCGGGTTGTGGACTTCAACGTGAAGATCCGCGTGAAGTCGGACGGGTCTGGCGTTGAGCTTGCCAACGTGAAGATGTCGATGAACCCGTTCGACGAGATCGCGGTCGAGGAGGCGATCCGGCTGAAGGAAGCCGGCAAGGCTTCGGAGATCGTCGTCGTCTCCATCGGCCCGGCGCAGGCGGCCGAGACGATCCGCACGGCGCTCGCCATGGGCGCGGACCGCGGCATCCTGATCAAGACCGACGAGACGGTCGAGCCGCTGGCGGTGGCCAAGCTGCTCAAGGCCGTGGTCGACGAGGAGAAGCCGGAGCTGGTGGTGCTCGGCAAGCAGGCGATCGACGACGACGCCAACCAGACCGGCCAGATGCTGGCCGCGCTGCTCGGCTGGTCGCAGGGCACGTTCGCGTCCGAGGTCGAGCTTGCCGACGGCAAGGCCAGGGTGACGCGCGAGGTCGACGGCGGCCTGCAGGTGGTCGAGATCAAGCTGCCGGCGGTGGTGACGACGGACCTGCGGCTCAACCAGCCGCGCTACGCCTCGCTGCCCAACATCATGAAGGCCAAGAAGAAGCCGCTCGACGAGAAGGCCGCCGCCGATTACGGCGTCGACGTCGCGCCGCGGCTCAAGGTGCTGAAGACCGAGGAGCCGGGCGGCCGCAAGGCGGGCGTCAAGGTCAAGGACGTCGCCGAGCTGGTGGCGAGCCTCAAGTCGGCCGGCGTTCTTTAAGCCTCGGAAAAGGGAGATAACTGACATGGCCATCCTTCTCGTTGCCGAACATGACAACGCGACCCTTTCCGACCAGACCGCCAAGGCGCTGACGGCTGCCTCGAAGATCGGCGGCGACGTCGACGTGCTGGTCGCCGGCAAGGGCGCCAAGGCGGCCGCCGACGCCGCGGCCAAGCTCGCCGGCGTGCGCAAGGTCCTGCTCGCCGAGGCCGACGAGCTCGCCGAGCGGCTTGCCGAACCGACCGCCGCGCTGATCGTCTCGCTCGCCGGCAACTACGACACGGTGATCGCGCCGGCCACGACCATGGGCAAGAACGTGCTGCCGCGCGTCGCCGCCCTTCTCGACGTGGCGCAGGTCTCGGAGATCATCGAGGTCGTCTCCGCCGACACCTTCAAGCGGCCGATCTATGCCGGCAACGCCATCCAGACCGTGCAGGCGACCGACGCCAAGAAGGTCATCACCGTGCGTACCGCCTCGTTCCAGGCGGCGGGTGAGGGCGGCTCGGCCGCGGTCGAGACCGTGGCGGCGGCGGCCAATCCGGGCGTGTCCTCCTTCGTCGAGAACAAGCTGTCCGAGAGCGACCGTCCGGAGCTGACCTCGGCCAGGATCATCATCTCCGGCGGCCGTGCGCTGGGCTCGGCCGAGAAGTTCGAGGAGGTGATCCTGCCCGTCGCTGACAAGCTCGGTGCGGCGGTCGGCGCGTCGCGCGCCGCGGTCGATGCCGGCTATGCGCCCAACGACTGGCAGGTCGGCCAGACCGGCAAGGTGGTCGCGCCCGAGCTCTACATCGCGGTCGGCATCTCCGGCGCGATCCAGCACCTCGCGGGCATGAAGGATTCGAAGGTCATCGTCGCCATCAACAAGGACGAGGAGGCGCCGATCTTCCAGGTCGCCGACTTCGGCCTCGTCGGCGACCTCTTCACCATCCTGCCCGAACTCGAAAAGGCGCTTTGACGCTACGGCAGCACCCGGACTATTGTGGCAGGGCGGGGTAGACAGACGTCACCCCGCCCTTCTATTTTGCGCTGCAATATAACGGCCGCCAGGGCCGGAGCACGGGGCTGGACATGACGGGCAAGATTTCCACGGTGGGCATCATCGGGGCCGGGCAGATGGGCGGCGGCATCGCGCATGTCGCGGCGATCGCCGGCTACCGCGTCAAGCTGTACGACATCTCGCAGGAGCGGATCGAGGCGGGGCTGGCCACCATCAACGGCAACATGGCCCGCCAGGTCTCCTCCGGCAAGCTCGACGACGCGGTGCACCGCGCCGCGACCCAGCGCATCACCGCCGCGCCCGCGCTCGAGGACCTGGCCGACGTCGACCTCGTCATCGAGGCGGCGACCGAGGACGAGACCGTCAAGCGCAAGATCTTCGCCCAGCTCTGCCCGATCCTCAACCCGGAGGCGCTGCTCGCCACCAACACCTCGTCGATCTCGATCACGCGGCTCGCCGCCCAGACCGACCGGCCCGAGCGCTTCATCGGCATCCACTTCATGAACCCGGTGCCGGTGATGAAGCTGGTGGAGGTGGTGCGCGGCATCGCCACCGAGGATTCGACCTTCGAGACGGCCAAGACCTTCGTGTCCTCGCTCGACAAGACCATCACCGTCGCCGAGGATTTCCCGGCCTTCATCGTCAACCGCATCCTGCTGCCGATGATCAACGAGGCGATCTACACGCTCTACGAGGGCGTCGGCACGGTCGAGGC
>JACZJD010000174.1 GCA_014860725.1 Aquamicrobium sp. | reverse complement strand
AAGCCCGAAGACGATGCCGGCGGAGGCGACGGCCGCGAGCACGAAGCCCGGCCAGTCGATCCGCCCGACGGGCGCCGGCGGCATCTCGGGCAGGACGCGGCCGGCGACGGCGACGCCGATCAGGCCGATCGGCACGTTGATCAGGAAGATCCAGTGCCAAGAGAAGAAGGTGGTGATGAAGCCGCCGACCGGCGGGCCGACCAGCGGCCCGATCAGCGCCGGTATGGCGAGCCACGCCATCGCAGAGACCAGCGCGCTGCGCGGCGTCGAGCGCACCAGCACCAGCCGCGCCACCGGCGTCATCATCGCCCCGCCCATGCCCTGCACGAAGCGCGCGCCGACGAACTCGGCCAGCGAGCCGGCCGCCGCGCAGGCGATGGAGCCGGCGACGAAGACGAGGATCGCGCCGCGGAAGACGCGCTTCGCCCCGAAGCGGTCGGCCATCCAGCCCGAGACCGGGATGAAGATGGCGAGCGCCACGTAGTAGGCGGTCAGCGCCAGCTTCAGCGTGATCGGGCTTGCCCCGATGTCGGCGGCGATGGCCGGCAGCGAGGTCGAGATGACGGTCGAGTCCATGTGCTCCATGAACAGGGCGACCGCCAGGACGAGGGGGATGGTGCGATTCAATTGGCCGATCCGGGGGCTGGTCCGGGATGCGCCGCGCCGCGGGAAGGCGCCGGAGGACGCGACGTGGCGGCCGGGTAGCACGGGCGGGGCAGCCGTTCAACCGGCAGGCCCGTCCCGCCCTTTGGTGCAGCCGCCTTTCCCTCGGGTGCAGGGGAGGGCCGCGGTCAAGTTGCCGTGAGGTTCTTGAGCAAGAGGCCGCCTGCTTCCATCTTGGCTTTCATTCATCGCGCAGGAACAGGAGGAGAAGATGACGATTGCAACGGATCGCCGGTCCGTCCTCGGGCTGGGTCTTGCGGGCGCGGCCGCGCTCGCCGCGCCGCGGGTCATGGTTCGGGCCGCGCACGCGCAGGCGCCGCTGTCCGAAGTGGGCAATCCCGGCTTCAACCGCTTCAAGCTGGGGGCGTTCGAGGTCACGGCCATCAATGACGGCCTGCGCCCCGGCGACGGCATCCACACCATCTTCGGCATCGACCGCGACGAGGCCGAGGTCTCGATGCTGCTCGAGGAGAATTTCCTGCCGGCCGACCGCTTCGTCAATTCCTTCACGCCGACGCTCGTCAATACCGGCTCGGAGCTGATCCTGTTCGACACCGGCCTCGGGGCCGGCGCGCGCGAGGGCGGCCTCGGCCAGTTGCGCGCGCGGCTGGAGGCGTCGGGCTACACGCCGGAGGACGTGACCGTGGTGGTCATCACCCATTTCCACGGCGACCATATCGGCGGGCTGATGGAGAACGGCGAGCCGGCCTTTCCCAATGCGCGCTACGTGACCGGGCAGGCCGAGTACGATTTCTGGACGGCCGAGGAGCGCCTGTCGGGGCCGACCGAGAACGCGGCGCGCGGCGTGCAGGCGAACGTGGTGCCGCTGGCGGAGAAGACGACCTTCATCGGCGACGGCGACGAGGTCGTGCCGGGCATCACCGGCATGCTGGCGGCCGGCCACACGCCGGGCCACATGATCTTCCATCTCGAATCGGAGGGCCGCCGGCTGCTGCTCACCGCCGACACCGCCAACCACTACGTCGCGTCGCTGCGCCGGCCGGAGTGGCATGTCAGCTTCGACATGGACAAGGAGGCGGGTGCCGAGACGCGCAGCCGCGTCTTCGATATGGTGGCGGCCGAGCGCATCCCCTTCCTCGGCTATCACATGCCGTTCCCCGCCGTCGGCTTCATCGAGAAGCTCGACGTCGGCTACCGCTTCGTGCCGGCGAGCTACCAGTTCCTGCTGTAGCGGGAGATCGCCTCAGGTGACGAGCTTGCGCTCCGCGAAGCGCGGCTCGCGCCACAGGCCGCTCGCCATGATCGCCTCGAGCGTGGCGACCGCGCCCCACACGTCCTCGAAGCCGACATAGAGCGGCGTGAAGCCGAAGCGCAGGATGTCGGGGGCGCGGAAATCGCCGATCACGCCGCAGGCGATCAGCGCCTGCATGATCGGCCAGCCGCTTTCGTGCGTCAGCGCCACCTGGCTGCCGCGCTCCGCGTGCGCACGCGGCGTGGCGAGCGCCAGCCCGTGCCCGGAAAGCCGCGTCTCGACCAGCTCGATGAAGAAGTCGGTCAGCGCCAGCGATTTTTCGCGCAAGCGCGCCATCTCCGTTTCCTCGAACACGGAGAGGCTTTCCAGCAGCGGCAGGTAGGACAGGACCGGCGGCGTGCCGACGCGGAATTTCTCCAGCGTCGCGGCCGGCCGGTAGTCGATCTCGAAGCCGAAGGGCGCGGCATGGCCCTGCCAGCCGGTCAGCGGATTTTGCGCCGCGTCGAGATGGCGCG
Organism: Aquamicrobium sp.; assembly: GCA_014860725.1. The sequence goes on along the minus strand of JACZJD010000174.1, from coordinate 2,688 downwards.
CGGCGACGAACAGCCATGCCGGCGCGCCCGGGCCGCCGTTCATGTATTTGTACGAGCAGCTGACCGCGAAATCCGCCTCGCATGCGTTCAGATCGACCGGCAGCGCGCCGAGCGAGTGGCACAGGTCCCAGATGACGAGCGCACCCGCCGCGTGGGCGGCCTTCGTCACCGCCGCCATGTCGCGCAACCGGCCGCTCCTGTAGTTGACATGGCTCAGGCACACCACGGCCGTATCCGCGTCGAGGAGCGAAAGCACCGACTGGTCGTCGTCCTCGGCCAGCACGAGCCGCGCCTCGGGGAAGACGTTGGCGATCGCGCCCTGCAGGATGTGCACGTCGGTCGGGAAATTGTTGCGCTCGGAGACGACCTTGCCGCGGCCCGGCCGCAGGCGCATCGCGGCGCAGAACGCCTTGTAGAGGTTGATCGAGGTCGAATCCGCGGCCAGCACCTCGCCCTTCCGCGCACCCATCAGCGGCGCGAGCCGGTCGCCGGTCGTCACCGGCAGGTTGTGCCAGTCGCGGCCGTTCCAGCTTCGAATCAGGTCCCTGGCCCAACCCTCTGCGAGCGCTTCGTTAATCGCCGCCGGAACCGATTTCGGCATTGCGCCGAGCGAATTGCCGTCGAGATAGATCTCGCCCGCCGGCAGGTCGAAGCGGGCGCGCAGATGCGCGAGCGCATCCTGCCGGTCGAGCGCGCGGGCGCGCTCGCGCCCGGGCGTGTCCGCCTGCCGCGCGGCGACGGCAGCTTCGACGGTTGCCGTCATGCCCGCACTGGTCATGCCAGCACCGAGACGACCTTGGCGGCGAGCTCGTCCAGCCGGCCGCCGGGCAGGCCGGCGACGTTGAAGCGGCTGTCGCCGACGATGTAGACGCTGTGCCCGTCGCGCAGGCGCGTCACCTGCTCGGCCGTCAGCCCGAGGCGCGAGAACATGCCGCGCTGGCCGGCGATGAAGTCGAAGCGGTCGGAGTTCGACGCCCGGCGCAGCGCCTCGGCGAAGCCTTGCCGCAGCGCGAGCATGCGCGTGCGCACGGCCTCGAGCTCGGCCTGCCAGTCGGCGCGAAGGCCTGCGTCCTCCAGCACGATGCGCACGCAGGCCGCGGCATGGTCGGGCGGCATCGACCAGATGCCGCGCCCGACGCCGAGAAGCTGGCTGTAGGCGGTGTCCGCCTCGGCGGCGTTGCGGGCGAGCAGGATCGCCGCGCCCGCCCGGTCGCGATAGACGGAGAAATTCTTGGAGCAGCTTGCCGCCACCAGCATCTCCGGCACCTTGGCCGCGAGCAGGCGCACGCCGGAGGCGTCCTCGTCCAGCCCCTGGCCGAAGCCCTGATAGGCGATGTCGACGAAGGGGGTCAGCCCGCGCTCGACCACGAGGTCGGCGATTTCCCGCCACTGGTCGAGCGACAGGTCCGCGCCGGTCGGGTTGTGGCAGCAGCCGTGCAGCAGCACCACGTCGCCGGCCGCCGCGGCCTTCAGCGCCGTGATGGCGGCGTCGAAGGTGATGTCTTGCGCCGGGTCGTAATAGGGGAAGGACGCGATCCTGAGTCCTGCCGCGCGCAGGATCGGCAGATGGTTCGGCCAGGTCGGGTCCGGCACCCAGACGGTGGCGTCGGGCCGGGCAAGCTTTATCAGGTCGGCGAGCTGGCGCAGCGCCCCGGTGCCGCCCGGCGTCTGCGCGGCGCGCAGGCGCGTGCGGTCCGCGCCTTCGCCCATCACCAGGCCGATCATCAGCGCGTTGAACGCCGCATCGCCGGCGAGGCCGAGATAGGTCTTGGTCGTCTGGCCCTCGTGCAGGCGGCGCTCGGCCTCGCGCACGGCGCGCATCACCGGGGTGGCGCCGGTCTCGTCGCGATAGACGCCGACGCCGAGGTCGATCTTGTCGGCGCGCGGATCGTCGCGGTAGAGCGACATCAGGGCGAGGATGCCGTCGGGTGCGGCGGGCTTCAGCGTCTCGAACATCGGGGTCCTCCAGCGATCGGACCCCACAAACTCCAAAACGGCCGGCGGCGCAACAGATCAGGCGGGCTGCGCCATTGCGCCAATTGCCGCCCGGCGTGTAGACCGCTAGCAGTCTCCTTGGGGAGCCGGTTTCATGGCGCGAGGGAAGAAGTGGTGAGACGGCGCTATTCGGCATTCGCCCTCTTGCGCGAGGGGTTTCGCGGCCATGCCGGCTGGCAGCCGGCATGGCGCTCGCCCGCGCCGAAGCCGCGCTACGACGCGGTCATCGTCGGCGGCGGCGGGCACGGGCTGGCGGCCGCCTACTATCTGGCGAAGAACCACGGCATGACCAATGTCGCCGTGGTCGAGAAGGGCTGGCTCGGCGGCGGCAACACCGGGCGCAACACCAGCACCATCCGCTCCAACTACTTCTATCCCGAGAGCGTCGCCCTCTACGATTTCTCGCTCAGGCTCTACGAGGGGCTGTCGCGCGAGTTGAACTACAACATCATGTTCTCGCAGCGCGGCGTGGTGACGGTGGCGCACACGCCGGGCGAGATGGAGATCGCGGCGCGCACGGTCAACGCCATGCAGTTGAACGGCACCGATGCGGAGCTCCTCGGCCGCGAGGCGGTGCTGGCCAGGGCGCCGCTCCTCAACACCGGCGAGGACGCGCGCTTTCCGGTGCTGGGCGGCACGTGGCAGGGCCGGGCGGGCGTCGCCCGCCACGACGCCGTCGCCTGGGGCTATGCG
>JACZJD010000173.1 GCA_014860725.1 Aquamicrobium sp. | reverse complement strand
GCTCAATGGGTCCCGGCTCTCCCTCGCTTCGCTCGGTCGGCCGGGATGACGGCGGGAGAGGCGTCCCGCTATATGCGCGATTGTCCTCAGATCGTGCCCAGCACCCAGGGCACGAGCTCGCGCAGGACCTGCGCGAAGGCGCGGTCGAGGGCGGCGACATAGGCGTCGTTGCCGGTCCCGCCGCCGAGCGGCGAGGAGGCGGTGAAGCCGCGCGAGGCGCGTACGACGCCGTTGCGATCGTTGAGGAGCTTGACGTAGAGCGCGACCTCGGCACGCGGCGCGCCGTCCACCCGCACCTCGAAGGCGCGGATCTCGGTGACGATCTGGTAGTCGATGGCCAGGCCCTCGCCGGGCTTGCCGACGCCGCCGAGCCGGCCCGTCGCCTGCAGCGACTCGACCAGCCGCGCCTGGACCACGCGCGGCAGCCGGTCGGCCCACTGCGCACCCTTCAGGAACTCGACGGAACCCGGAGCCGGGCGGATGACGACGTTCTCGCCGTCGAGCGCCTTGAGCGCGCTCGGCTCGGCGACCAGAACCTGCATGCGGCCGCGGCGCGGGCCGGACGCCTCGACGGCAGATGCGGAAAGATCGTAGGTGTCGAGCGGCGCGGGACCGCCGCCGGGCAGCGCGGCGCAACCCGGCAGAACCAGCGCGGCAAGCAGGAATGCCCCCAGTTCGCTGCGAATCCCCTTCACCGACCGTTCCCGACCCCGTTTCGATGCGCTGCAGCGCGTTGCAAACGCCGCTCCGTTCTGGCCGGGCAGCACGACGATGTCAACGCCGCGACCGGCCGTCATGTTCCCTGACCGTGCCTGCGCCGCCGCTGAGGATGCGCTGCGGATTGCGCTCGAGATCGGTGATCGCCTGCTCGATGCGGGTGATCGAGCGGCGCGAATCGCGCACCAGCGCCTCGACGTCGCGCAGCCCCTGCCCCGAGAAGCGCGCCAGCCCGTCGGTGATGGTGCCCATGCGGGCGTTGAGCGTGTCGGCCACCTCGCGGAACGCCTTCAGCGTCTCCGAGGCCTCGGCCATCAGGCCGCCCGTCTCGTCGCTGTCGAGCAGGTTGTCGACCTTGACCAGAATGCCGTCGATGCGCTCCGAGGCCTGGGCGAGCCGGGTGGCGAGCTGGCGCGCATCGGTGACGATGGCGTCGATGTCGTCGGCGCGGTTGCCGACCTTCTCCGCCACCTTGCCGATGTCGTTGACCGCCGCGTTCACCGTGGTGCTCGCCTGCTCGAAATTGGTCAGCGCCGTGCGCACGGCCGCCGGATCGACGCTCTCGACGATGGTGTCGACGCGGGCGAGCGTCTCGTTGGCGGATTCGGAGAACCTGGCGATCGAGGCCACGCTTTCCTCGACGCCCTTCATGACGGTCTCGAGATTGGTGCTCGCCTCGTTCAGACGCTGCGTGAACGCCTCGATGTTGGCGACGGTGCTCTTGACCTGCTCGCGATCCACCGCGCCGATCAGGTCCTCGGCGGCGGCGAGCGTCGAGTCGAGACGGCCGGAGACGGCGGTGAGCGTCTCGGAAAGCGAGCCGACGCTGGACAGGAATTCGTCGATGTTGCCGGCGTTGTCGCGCAACGCCTCGGAGAAGCGCTCGACGTTCTGCAGCGTGTTGTTCAGCGGCCCGCGGGCCTCGGAGGCGAAGCCCTCCAGCTCGGCGAGCACGGCGTCGGCGCGTCGGAAGATGTTCTGCGCGCTTTCGAGCAGGTTGGCGACGGCCGACGGGTTGGCGGTCAGCTCCGCGATGGTGTCCTCGGCCTCGGCGAGGTCGAGCAGGTTAGGCTCGTTCGGGTCGCCGCCGCGCATCTCGATGTTCGCCTGCCCGGTCAGGCCGGCGAGGCCGACATCGGCCTGCGTCGAGCGGGTGACGGGCGTCAGCCGGTCGACCTGCGCGTCGGCGATGGCGACCGAGGGGTTGGAGACGTCGATATAGACGCGGGTGATGTCGCCGACCTTGACGCCGTTGAACAGCACGACGCTGCCGCGCACAAGGCCGGAGGCCGAGCCGTGGATGCGGAAGCGCAGCGTCGCCACCTCGCCGCGGTCGCCCAGCCCCGCCGTCCAGTAGACGAAGGCGAAGGCCGCGAACACGGTAAGCAGCGTGAAGATGCCGACGATGACGTAGTTGGCGCGTGTTTCCATCGACCCTTCCCTAGCTCGAAGCTTCCCGCGCCGGAAGGTCGATCCGGCGCGCGCGCTTGCCGCGGAAGTAGGATTTCACCCAGGGCTCCTCGACCTGCATCATGTCCTCTATCGTGCCCTCGACCAGAACCTTCTTGCCCCCGAGCACGGCGATGCGGTCGCAGACCGAGAAGAGGCTGTCGAGGTCATGCGTCACCATGTAGACGGTCAGGCCCATCGTGTCGCGCAATTTGGCCACCAGCTCGTCGAAATCCGCCGCGCCGATGGGATCGAGGCCCGATGTCGGCTCGTCGAGAAAGACGATGTCCGGGTCGAGCGCCAGCGCCCGCGCCAGGCCGGCGCGCTTTATCATGCCGCCGGAAAGCTGCCACGGCAGCTTGTCCGCCGCGTCGGGCGGCAGGCCGACGAGCTCCAGCTTCAGCATCGCCAGCTCGTCCATCAGCGCCGGCGGCAGGTCGAGATATTCGCGCATCGGCACCTGGATGTTCTCCTTCACGGTCAGCGCGGAGAACAGCGCGCCATGCTGGAACAGCACGCCGAGGCGCATGTCGATGAGCATCCTGTCGCGCTCGTCCAGGCTGTCGACGTCGTGGCCGAAGATCGAGATCGAGCCGGAGCGCTTCGGCGTCAGGCCGAGGATGGTGCGCAGGAGCACCGACTTGCCGGTGCCCGACGCGCCGACGAAGCCGAGGATCTCGCCGCGATAGACGTCGAGGGACAGGCGGTCGAGCACCACCTTCGGGCCGAAGGCCACGGTGACGTCGCGCACCGACAGCACGGCCTCGTGCCCGTCCTGCGCCTTGCCGCCGTTCGCCCGTTCCATCGTTGCGATGTCGTCCGCCATGCACCGTCCTAGAAATCGATCGCCACATAGAACATGGCGAACAGGCCATCGAGCACGATGACGATGAAGATCGACTTCACCACCGAGGCGGTGACGTGGCGGCCGAGCGATTCGGCGCTGCCGCTGACCTTCATGCCCTCGACCGAGGCGACGATGCCGATGACGATAGCCATGAACGGGGCCTTGATAAGGCCGGCGAAGATGGTCGACAGGTCGATGCCGGCATGCAGCCGGTCGATGAAGGTTTCCGGCGCGATGCCCGAATAGGTCCAGCACACCACCATGCCGCCGCCGAGCGCGGCGGCATCGGCAATGACAGTGAGGCAGGGAACCGCGACGACCAGCGCCACGAGGCGCGGGAAGACCAGCACGCCCACCGGGTTCAGCCCGATCACCTTCAGCGCGTCGATCTCCTCGCGCATCTTCATCGAGCCGATCTCGGCGGTGATGGCGCTGCCGGACCGCCCGGCGACCATGATCGCGGTCAGCAGCACGCCGAGCTCACGCAGGGAGAGGATGCCGACCAGATCGACGATGAAGATCTCCGCGCCGAACCAGCGCAGCTGATAGGCGCCCTGCTGCGCGACGATGGCGCCGACGATGGCCGAGATCAGCACCACCACCGGAATGGCGCCGACGCCCATGCGGTCGATCTGGTGGATGATGGCCGCCGGGTTGACCGCGTGGCCGCGCCCCAGCTTCATCTGCGCGCCGCGGATCGCGGCGCCGAGAATGTCCATGCCGTAGAGGAAATCGCGCCATGCGCCCTCGGTGGCGCGGCCGATGGCCTCCAGCCAGCGCACGATGAAGAAGGGCGGCTTCTCCCGCTCCTCGGCCCCCTGCTCCAGCGCCGGCCGCACGGCCGGCAGCAGGATTTCGGCCGCGGACGACGCGCCCACGATCTCGACGCGGCCGCCGGCCGCACTTCTCGACGCGGCCAAGCGCTCGATCAGCCAGGCGCCCGCCGTGTCCATGCGCGATATGCCGCTGATGTCGATGACGACGTCGCGCGCGTCCGCCGTCTTTTCCAGCGCCCGCATGCCGGCATCGACGAGATGCACGGAGCGCGTGTTCCACACCCCGGAAAGCACCCAGACCGTGCGCCCGGCCTCCTCGCGAACGGCAATGTCGGGGGCGCGGTCGCGCACCCCCTGCTCCTCTTCGCTTGCTTCCGTGCGTTCTTTGCCCAACATCCCGGCAGTCATAGCGAATCGGGCCCCGGCTGTCGAACCGGCAGCGCGCACAAACCGGCCCGCGAACGGAGTTTCTGCATGGTTCGCACCCTTTCCGTCGAAACCGGGCGATTTCCGCTTGCCGCCGCCTTCACCATCTCGCGCGGCTCGAAAACCGAGGCCGCGGTCCTGACCTGCACGGTCCGGGACGGTGAAAACGCCGGCCGCGGCGAATGCGTTCCCTATGCGCGCTACGGGGAGACGATCGACGGCGTGCGTGACGACATCGAGGCCGTGCGCGAGCGCATCGAAGGCGGCATCTCGCGGCAGGAGCTTCTGGCGGCGATGAGGCCGGGGGCGGCGCGCAACGCGGTCGATTGCGCGCTGTGGGATCTGGAGGCGAAGGCCGGCAAGGTTCCCGTCTGGCAGCGCATCGGCTCTGGCGCACCTCGACCGCTGGAGACGGCCTACACGATCACGCTCGGCGAGCCGGAGGCGATGGCGGCGCAGGCCCGCGCCAATGCCGCCCGCCCGGTGCTCAAGGTCAAGGTCGGCACCGGCGACGATGTCGGCCGCATCGAGGCGGTGGCAAAGGCCGCGCCGCGGAGCCGGATCATCCTCGACGCCAACGAAGGCTGGAGCGAGGACAATCTCGCCCGCCATCTCGACGCCGCGGCCCGCTGCGGCGCGGTCCTGGTCGAGCAGCCGCTGCCGGCCGGCAGGGATGAGGCGTTGCGCTCTGTCGCGCGCCCCGTGCCGGTCTGCGCCGACGAGAGCCTGCACACCGCCGACGACCTCGAAAGGCTCTCCGGCCTCTACGACGCCATCAACATCAAGCTCGACAAGGCGGGCGGGCTGACGGCGGCGCTGGCGCTGCGGACGAAGGCGCGGGAGCTCGGCTTCGGCGTGATGGTCGGCTGCATGGTCGGCACGTCGCTGGCCATGGCCCCCGCGGTGCTGCTGGCGCAGGATTCGGACTTCGTCGATCTCGACGGCCCGCTGCTGCTGGCGCGCGACCGCGAACCTCCCTTGCGCTACGAGGGATCGCTCGTCTACCCGCCGGAGAGCGCCCTGTGGGGATAGCGTCGTCGGGGGCATTGCGTCGGGGTTTAAGGAGCGGTTTTCCGTTTGTCGACGATTGACGTTCCCGAAAGCGGCAAACACCGCTATTGAAGCCGGATACATGCGGGTCCGCCCGCCTCCGCACCACGTATCGACAAAAGGAAGATCGAGTTGAAGCTGGTTCGTTTCGGCCCGGCAGGCCAGGAAAAGCCCGGGATCATCGACGCAAGCGGGACGATCCGCGACGTCTCGCCCATCGTACCGGATTTCGCGCCCGAGACGCTGACGCCGGAGCTGCGGGATCTGCTCGGCCGCACGGACCTCTCCGGCCTGCCTGCGGCACCGGCCGGGGTGAGGCTCGGCGCACCGCTGCGGCGGGTCGGCCATTTCATCGCCATCGGCCTCAATTATGCCGAACATGCGGCCGAAACCGGCACGAAGGCTCCCGACGAGCCGGTGGTTTTCTCCAAGGCTCCAAGCTGCGTCTGCGGACCGGACGACGACATCCTGCTGCCGCGCGGCTCGCAGAAACTGGACTGGGAGGTCGAACTCGCCGTCGTGATCGGGAAGCGGTGTGACTATGTCGAGGAATCGGAAGCACTTGCCCATGTATTCGGCTACACGCTCTGCACCGACGTTTCGGAACGCGAATACCAGAAGGAGCGCGCCGGCCAGTGGATAAAGGGCAAAAGCGCGCCGACCTTCGGTCCTCTGGGTCCATTCATCGCCACGAGCGACGACATCGCCGATCCGCAGACGCTTTCCATGTTCCTCGACGTCAACGGCGAGCGCCGGCAGACCGGGAACACCGACACGATGATCTTCCCCGTCGCCTTCCTGGTTTCCTATCTGTCGCGCTTCATGGTGCTGGAGCCCGGCGACGTGATCGCCACCGGCACGCCTCCGGGCGTCGGCCTCGGCATGTCGCCGCCGCAGTACCTGCGGGCCGGAGACGAGATCAGGCTGGGCATGGACGGGCTGGGCGAACAGCGGCACAGGATCGTGGCACGCTGAACGCCCGTGCATGACGACCGGAGCGGGGGGCGCTCCCGGAAACATACTCAATGAATTTGCCGGCTTACGTCATCAATCTCGAACGCGATCGCGAACGGTGGGAAACCGTCGCCGCCTCGGCGGCGGAGCATGCGCCGCAGATCGTGCTCCATCGCGTCGATGCCGCCGACGGCAGGGCGCCGGAACATGCGGGCCGCGAGATGGCGGACGTGCCGACCTTCCGGCGCATCTGCGGCCGGGAGATGCTGCCCGGCGAATATGGCTGCTACATCAGCCATCTCAAGGCGTTACGGGCATTCCTTGACGACGGCGCGCCCTACGGTCTGATCCTCGAGGACGATGTAGTCTTCGAGGCCGACAGCAGCGCGCGCATCGACGCGGTGCTCGCCGTCCTGCCGGAATTCGGCGTCGTCAAGCTCGTCAACCACCGGACGTCCATGATGGTCAGCCTGTGCGACACGCCGGAGGGCGACACGCTCGGGCGGACGCTGCACGGCCCGCAGGGGTCGGCCGCCGCCTATCTCGTGTCGCGCGAGGGCGCCCGCCGACTGCTCGACGCCCTCGTCCCGATGGTGCTGCCGTGGGACGTGGCGCTGGAGCGGGCATGGGACCACGGCGCAACGGTATTCACGACACGGACGAACGTGCTGGGCTTCTCCGAGCACAGGCGGAAATCGAACATCGCCGGCAGCGGCTACGACATCGTGAAATATC
>JACZJD010000172.1 GCA_014860725.1 Aquamicrobium sp. | reverse complement strand
CCATGCGGCCGGCCGTCCTCTTGCGATGCCCGTCCATCGGGGCCCGTCCATCGGACCCGTTCACGGGGGTAGCGGGAAATGATTAACGCTTCGCTGCCCCGGCCGCCAGCTTCTGTGGATCTTAACCGGGGATTAACCATGCCGGTGGAAGGTCGGGGACGTCGCCGCGAACCCCGCAGGCCGGCCCCCGCCGCGGCCCGAGAGTTCGAGGATTTGCAGTGATTCGCTTCGAGAATGTCGGCTTGAGATACGGCATGGGACCCGAGATTCTCCGCGATATCTCGTTCCATCTGCCCGAGCGCTCGTTCCAGTTCCTGAGCGGCCCCTCCGGCGCCGGCAAGACGACGCTGCTGCGGCCCCTCTTCCTGTCGCTCAAGCCGACGCGCGGGCTCATCACCGTCTTCGGCAAGGACCGCTCGCGCATCACCAGGCACGACCTGCCGCTGATGCGGCGGCGGATCGGCGTCGTGTTCCAGGATTTCCGCCTGCTCGACCATATGACGACCTACGAGAACGTGGCGCTGCCGCTGCGCGTGCGCGGGCGCGAGGAATCGTCCTATCGCGCCGACGTGGTCGAGCTCCTGAAATGGGTCGGGCTCGGCGAGCGCATGCACGTGCTGCCGCCGGTGCTGTCGGGCGGCGAGAAGCAGCGCGCGGCCATCGCCCGCGCCCTGATCGAGCAGCCGCGCATCCTCCTCGCCGACGAGCCGACCGGCAATGTCGATCCGCCGCTGGCGCGGCGGCTGCTGCGCCTGTTCATCGAGCTGAACCGCCTCGGCACGGCGGTGGTGATCGCCACCCACGATCTCGGCCTGATGGAGCAGGTCGACGCGCGCCGCATGGTGCTCTCCGGCGGGCGGCTCGACATCCATGACTGAGCCGCGCCGCCTCGCCGAAATCGTCGCCCGGGCGCTGCCTGCCTTTGGTGCAGCGTCGTCAACGCGCCGCATGACCCCCATCGTGCCGCCGCAGAACGTCGCCGGCAGCGCGCTGATCCTCGTCATCGCCATCATGACGTTCCTTTCGTGCCTGACGCTGGGCGGGGTGACGCTGGTGCGCGACACCGCCTCGGTCTGGCAGACGCAGATCGCGCGCGAGGCGACCATCCAGATCAAGCCGCAGGACGATCTCGACATGGAGGCCGCGCTGGCTACCGCCCAGCGCGTCGCGTCGGGTTTCGCCGGCGTCCGCTCCGCAGCCATCGTCGACCGCGCGGCGACGCAGCGCCTGCTCGAACCGTGGCTCGGCGCAGGGTTCGACCTCGATGAACTGCCGGTGCCGCGCCTCGTCATCGTCACCATCGATCCGGTCAACCCGCCGGACTTCATCGCGCTGCGCGCCGGCCTGGCCGGCGCGGTGCCGCAGGCGATCCTCGACGACCACCGCACCTGGGTCGACCGGCTGATCGCCATGGCCAACACCACGGTGACGATCGGCGTGTCGGTGCTGGGGCTGATGCTCGCCGCCACCATGCTTTCCGTCGTCTTCGCCACGCGCGGGGCGATGGCCGGCAACGGCCACATCATCGAGGTGCTGCACTT
>JACZJD010000171.1 GCA_014860725.1 Aquamicrobium sp. | reverse complement strand
CATGCCGATGTCGTCGCCGCGCAGCCGGTTCATCGCGGCTTCCGGGGCGGAGAGGATGTCGATGCCGTCGAAGGTGACGCGGCCGGCGGCCTGCATCACATGCGGCAGGAGCCGCATCACGGTCAGCGCCGTCATCGACTTCCCGGAGCCGGATTCGCCGACGAGACCCATGACCTCGCCTTCCTCGATGGCGAGGTCGACGTTCCTGAGGATCGGCGTGCTGCCGATCGAGACCGTCAGCTTCTCGATCTCCAGCAGGCTCATCGCTCGCGCCTCAGCTTGGGATCGAGCACGTCGCGCAGGCCGTCGCCGAGCAGGTTCAGGCCGAGCACGGTGACGACGATGGCGATGCCGGGAAAGATCGCCTGCCAGGGCGCGACCATCATGCGGGTCTGGGCCTCGAACAGCATGCGGCCCCAGGACGGCATCGGCGGCTGCGCGCCGAGGCCGAGATAGGACAGGCCCGCTTCGGCAAGGATGCCGAGCGCGAACTGGATCGTGCCCTGCACCAAGAGCATCGAGGCGATGTTGGGCAGGATGTGCTCGACGGTGACGAGCACCTTGCCCTTGCCGGCGGCGCGGGCGGCGAGCACGTATTCGCGCGGCCACAGGGACAGCGCGCCGGCGCGCGCCACGCGGGCGAAGACCGGCACGTTGAAGATGCCGATGGCGATGATGGCGTTGACGGCGCCGGGGCCGAAGATCGCGGTGATCATCACCGCCGAGAGGAGGGCCGGGAAGGCGAAGACCACGTCGTTGAAGCGCATCAGCGCCTCGTCCACCCAGCCGCCGCGCGCGGCCGCCCAGCAGCCGAGCGGCACGCCGACGGCCATGCCGATGCCAACGGCGACGACCGCGACGGCGATGGAGTTGCGCGCGCCGATCATCACCATCGACAGGATGTCGCGGCCGAAATGGTCGGTGCCGAACGGGTGCTGCCACGACGGCGGCTTCATGCGGTCGGCGACGACGAGGTGGGTGATGTCGAACGGCGTCCACAGGAAGGAGAGGAGCGCCATCGCGGCGATCAGCGCCGTGATGACGAAGCCGGTGATGAAGGAGCGGTTGGCGAAGGCCTGCCGGACGAGACCCTTCGGCGGCGGCGCTTCGTAGGGCGTGACCTCGACGCTCATCCTTGAGCCCTCATGCCCGCACCCTGAGGCGCGGATCGACCACGGCGTAGAGGATGTCCACGATGAGGTTGACGAGGACCACGCTCGCCACCAGCAGCATGACGACGCCCTCGACCACGATCAGGTCGCGCTGCGTGATGGCCTGGAAGACGAGGCGGCCGAGGCCGGGCAGGTAGAACACGTTCTCGATGATGATGGTGCCGGCGAGCAGGAACGAGAACTGCAGGCCCATGATGGTCAGCACCGGGATCATGGCGTTCCTGAGCGCGTGCCGCCACAGAACGGTGCGGCGCGGCATGCCCTTGGCGCGGGCGGTGCGGATATAGTCCTCGCCCAGTACCTCCAGCATGGCCGAGCGGGTGACGCGGGCGAGGATCGCCGCCTGCGGCAGGGCGAGCGCCACCGCCGGCAGGACGAGCGCCTTCAGCCCCGGCCAGACGCCGGCGCCCCAGCCGGGAAAGCCGCCGGCGGGCAGCAGCCTCAGCCATACGGCGAAGACGTAGACCAGAAGCAGCGCGAACCAGAAATTGGGCACGGCGACGCCGAGCTGGGCGATGCCCATCGACACCGTGTCGCCGGCGCGCCCGCGCCGCGCGGCCGAGAAGATGCCGACGGGGATCGCGATCAGCGTCGACAGCGCCAGCGAGATCAGCGCCAGCGGCAGCGAGACGACGACGCGCTCGAGGATCAGGTCGATCACCGGCGAGGAATAGGTGAAGGAACGGCCGAAATCGCCGGTGACGAGGCCGGCGACCCAGCCGAGATAGCGCGCCGGAACCGATGCGTTCAGCCCCATCTGCTCGCGCATGGCGGCGAGCGCCTCGGGCGTCGCGTTCATGCCGAGCATGAGCTGGGCCGGGTCGCCGGGCAGGATTTCCAGCACGCCGAACACCACCATCGACGCCACGAGAAGCGTGACCAGTCCGATGCCGATGCGTTTTGCCAGAAATGCGATCATGAACGGGGTGAGGGGCTCTTGAAAGGAAAAGCCTCCCCCGCGCGGTGCGCACGGGGGAGGCGTATCAGTGGGGGGCCGTCAATCGACCCAGTGGACTCTGGTCAGGTCGGCGACCGAGAGCGGCCAGTTCTCCCACAGGCCTTCGAGCTTGGCGTCCCACACGCCGACCTTGGGCATCTGGAACAGGAAGCCGTTGACGGCATCCTCGGCGAGGATGCGCTGGGCGTTGCCGTAAAGCTCGTTGCGCCTGGCCTCGTCGCTGGTGACGGCAAGCTCCTCGATCAGGGCGTTGAATTCGGGATTCTGATACTGGAAGTAGTAGTCGGGTCGCGACTAGATGTCGATGTCCATCGGCTCGACGTGGCTGATGATCGACAGGTCGTAGTCCTTGCCCCGG
>JACZJD010000170.1 GCA_014860725.1 Aquamicrobium sp. | reverse complement strand
CCGGATAGCGCGCGTCGCGCGAGATGTTGAGCGGCGGGCAGTATTCCTTGGCCTGTTCCGGCGTCAGCCACTCGTTGTCGATGCCGTTCAGCCGGTTGGCATGGACGTGGCGCTTCAGCACCTGGATGTCGTGGACGTTGTGCGCCAGCATCATGACGCCGCGGGCGGAATACATGACGTTGTAGTTGAGGTCCTGCGAAAGCCCGTCCCACAGCTTCACGGCATGGTCGTAGATGCCGGCGCTCTCGTCGTAGAGGTAGTTGGAGCGGATGATGGTCGTGTTGCGGCCGGTGTTGCCGCCGCCGAGCCAGCCCTTCTCGATCACCGCGACGTTGGTGACGCCATGCTCCTTCGCGAGGTAGTAGGCCGTCGCCAGCCCGTGGCCGCCGGCGCCGACGATGATGACGTCGTAGGCCTTCTTCGGCTCGGGCGAGGTCCACTGCTGCTCCCAGCCCTTGTGGCCGCGCATGGCCTCCCGGGCGATCGCGAATACCGAATATTTGCGCATGGGCTGGGCCTCGAAATTTGGCGGATCGGCGGTCTCCCCCGACCGGTCGCGACGTGTAGCACTAGCGAAAAGGCGCTGCCAGCCTTGCGCTGTTTGCGACGGCGATTGCCGCTTTGCGCCGCGCCGGCTAGACACACGTCGGACGGATTGACGCGGGGAGAGTGATGCGACCGAGCGGCCGGGGCTTCCCCGCCTCCAGGGGCGCCCGGCTCGCGGTTGCGCGCGGCGCCCGCTTGTCACCCGCCGGCGAATCTCCCTCTATTCCGCCGCGGGCGCGTCGCCGGGAGTGGTTCATGCTGCTGATCAACAATTACGTGGGCAAGAGCGAGATCGAGGGGGTCGGCGTGTTCGCCGCCGAGCCGATCGCACGCGGCACGGTGATCTGGCGCTTCGACGAGGAGTTCGACCGGCTGATCCCGGTGGAGAAGTACCAGTCGGCCGCGCCGCTGGTGAAGCAGTTGCTCGACCGCTACGCCTATCCGAGCCCCGACAGACCCGGTTTCATCGTCTACGAGACCGACAACGGCCGTTTCATGAACCATGCCGACGATCCCAACAGCGATTTTTCCGACGAGGGCGGTGCTCGCGCCACCCGCGCCATCGCCGCCGGCGAGGAGATCACCTGCAACTACGGCCATTTCTACGGCGACTTCGAATTGCTCCACGCCGTGGAGCCCGGCCGCTGAGCGTCGCGGCGAGCTCCTGCTCTCGCCTGTGGGTAAGGCGATCGCGGCCATGCGCTCGAGGCCCGTCGATGCTAAGGCCATGGCCGCGGTGACGGGCGTCCGCCGCGACGGCAGGGAATTCGCGACGCGATGAAAGTGCAGATCGACATGGGTGCCGCGGCCGGCGGACCGGCGGCGCTGGACCTCGAGGAACTCCTCGCCACGCGTCTCCTCGTGCAGGGCAATTCGGGTTCGGGCAAGTCGCACCTCCTGCGCCGCCTGCTCGAGCAGAGCGCGCCCTGGGTGCAGCAGGTGGTCATCGATCCCGAGGGCGACTTCGTCACGCTCGCCGACCGCTTCGGCCATGTCGTCGTCGACGCGCAGCGCGCCGAGGCGGAGCTGACCCGCATCGCCGGCCGCATCCGCCAGCACCGCGTCTCCGTCGTGCTCAACCTCGAAGGCCTCGACGTCGAGCAGCAGATGCGCGCCGCCGCCGCCTTTCTCGGCGGCCTCTTCGATGCCGACCGCGACCACTGGTACCCCGTGCTCGTCGTCGTCGACGAGGCCCAGCTGTTCGCCCCGGCGGCGGCCGGCGACGTCTCTGACGACGCGCGCAAGCTCTCCCTCGGCGCCATGACCAACCTGATGTGCCGCGGCCGCAAGCGCGGGCTCGCCGGCGTCATCGCCACGCAACGGCTCGCCAAGCTCGCCAAGAACGTCGCAGCGGAGGCGTCCAACTTCCTCATGGGGCGCACCTTCCTCGACATCGACATGGCGCGCGCCGCCGACCTTCTCGGCATGGACCGCCGCCAGGCGGAGATGTTCCGCGACCTCG
>JACZJD010000169.1 GCA_014860725.1 Aquamicrobium sp. | reverse complement strand
GCCCGGCATCCTCTTTCCCGTCGCGCAGGAGAACGGGCGCTCGGGCGCCGTCGCCTTCTTCGGCCCGGACATGCTTCTGGGTGAGGACGCGCTGTGCGAGACCCATGCCCGCTGCTACGCGCTCTTCGCCGAGGTGGCGCGGCAGCGCCCGCTGGACGGCGGCCGGCTGCCCGCCATGTCGAAGCGCGAGATCGAATGCCTGCGGCTGACCGCCAACGGCTTCACCAGCGACGAGATCGCCGGCGCGCTCGGCCTGTCGGTCCACACCGCCAACCAGTACCTGACCAGCTCGGCGCACAAGCTCAACGCCGTCAACCGCATCCATGCGGTGGCGAAGGCGCTGCGCGCCGGCCTGATCGACTGACGGGAACCTCTCGACGCCTCCTTCGCGCTCGCGGGCCGCGGCGGCTGCAGCACTACCCTCCGGCCGCGATCATCGGCTCGCTGCGGCGGATGCGGGCATGCTCCAGCGCCCTTTCGAGGAAGGCGTCGTTCTGCGCCGGATCGGCCGCGGGCTTGTCGAAGGCGACGTAGTTGACCTCGACGGAAGCCTGGCGCGCCGCAAGGGTCAGCGCGAAATAGACGGTGACGCCGGCCGGCCGCAATTCGAGATCGAGCACGATGCGCGGCGCGTCGTCCCACGACACGTGCGCCTCGCCGCCATGGCCCAGACGCAGCGTGCCGGGCTGGAAGTAGAGCTCGGCCGCGGTGTCCACGAGGTCGGCGATGCTCGCGAGGCGCTCGAGGCGGATATAGGCGATGTAGTCGCCGACATCGACCAGGCGCAGGTCGCTGACGACCTCCCGGATCGCGTTCGCGACGATGACCTCGCGGGTCGAAGAGTGCGGCTGGCGGTTCATGACGTCACCTTGCCCGCAGAGGGCGTTTTCTTGCCTGAGTAAAGAACCCGAACCAGTTCGGCCACGGCCTGATAGAACTGAGGTGGAATCATACTATCCACCGAAACTTGACTGTACATGGAGCGCGCGAGCGCGACATCTTCGAAGACCGGAATCTCGTGCGCCTCGGCGATTTCCCTGATCTTGAGCGCCACCAGATCCTGCCCCTTGGCGACGACGAGCGGCGCGGCGGTCTCCTCGCGCACGTAGCGCAGCGCGATGGCGTAGTGGGTCGGGTTGGCGATCACCAGCGTCGCCTGCGGCACCGCCGCCATCATGCGCCGGCGGGCGCGGTCGCGCTGGAGCGAGCGCAGCCTCGACTTCATGATCGGGTCGCCCTCGGCCTGCTTCATCTCGTCCTTGACCTCCTGCTTGGTCATGCGCAGGTCCTGGCGCCAGTGGAAGCGCGACCACAGGAGGTCGATCACCGCGATGATCACCATGATCGCGGTGATCGCCACCACGATCTCGACGGCCATATCGCGGATGACCGTGCCGAACGCCTCCGGCTGGGTGATCATGCCGGCCAGGAGCTCGGTCTGCGCGCCGCGCATGGCAAAGGTCAGCACCACGCCGGCAAGGACGAGCTTGCCCAGCGACTTGGCGAACTCGGCCAGCCCCTTCTGGCCGAACAGGCGCTTCCATCCCTCCTTGGGGGAGACGCGGGAGAGCTTCGGCTGCACGCGCTCGCCCACCATGCGCGGCATGTTCTGGAACACGGAGGCGGCGACGCCGGCGCCGATCAGCAGCGCCATCAGGCCGGCGAGCGGCTTCGCGATCTCGAGGAAGACCTGCCGGTAGAGCAGCACCGCGTCGTGCTCGGTCGCGAGCGACCACGCCTCCGGCCGTTCGAGGAACATCGACAGGAAGCCGGCCAGCTCGACCGCGCGCGGCTCGGCGAGGAACACCATGAAGACGAGGATGGCGAGAAAGGAGCCGACGACCGTGACTTCCTTGGCGAAGGGCACCTGGCCCTTGTCGATGGAGTCGCGGATCTTCTTCTCTGTGGCTTCCTCTGTCTTGCTTTCCTTGTCCGATTCGTCGGCCATGGCGCGCGCCGCTCAGAACGCCTAGGCGGCGTTCTGCATGGAGGGAAGCACGAGCGCGCCGGTCGCGGCGAGGCCGATCGCCGTTGCGGCGATGCGCTTGCGCGCCTTGGCGATTTCCGCCGGCGTGGCGGCGTCGGAGGGGATCGTCAGCTCGGATTCGATCATGCGGCGCGAGCGCGCGCCGATGGCCGAAAGCACGGCTTCGGCGAGGTCGGGCTCGGCGCCCCGCAACGCCAGCGTCACCAGCTCGGTCGACAGGCCGTCGAACAGCGTCACGCGCGCCTTCTGGTCGAGGAGCACGATGTCGTCGAAGCTGAACAGCCGCGCCTTGACCTGCTCGATGCCCTCGGCGCCGCTCGCCTCGAGGTCGGAGACGAGCTCGTCCAGAACCTCCTTGTCCAGTTCGTTCAGGAGGCTCGCGACGCGGGTCTGGCTGGCGGAGGCGTCCTTGCCCGTCGCGTCCATGGTCAGCCGCTTGCGCAGCTGGTTCTCCACGAGCTGCTTGGCGGCGGGCTGCACCGTGGTCATCGACAGCATGCGCTTCAGCACCTCGCTGCGCAGCGTTTTGTCGAAGGTCAGCAGCGCGTTGGCCGCCGGCTGCGATTCGAGGTTCGAGAACACCATGGCGATGGTCTGCGGGTGCTCGTTCATGAGAAGCGCGCCGAGCCGCGCGGGCTCCAGCTCCGCAAGCTCGGGCCAGATCGGCGGCGCCTCGTCGCTCATCAGCGACGGCTTGCTCCAGCCCATCAGCAGGCTGATTTCCTCGGGCGACAGCGACTCGTTGAGGATCGTGTCCATCTGGTCGCCGGAATCGAGCAGGCCCGCGCCTTCGGTGAACTCGTCCTCGAACTCGGCGACGATGTTCTCCAGCTCGCTCTGGGGAATGGTGCGCAGCATGCGCGCAGCCTCGATGAGGGCCTTCAGCTCCTCATGCTTGAAGAAACGCAAGAGCCGGCCAGCCGAAGGCTTGCCCATGGCAACCAGAATGGCAGCCGCTTTCTGAGCCTTCGTCAGCTTGCCTTCCAGGCTCATTACGCCCCTGTCCCCGATTCGCTACGCAACAGGATATACAGCCTAGCCCGGCTTGGCAGCATCGATGATCTGCGTCAGCTTTATGCCGAAGCGCGAGGGATCGTGCTCCAGCACCGTGATCTCGCCGCAGGCGATCTTCCTTCCGTTGACGATGACGTCGACCGGCTCGCCGATGCGCCGGTTGAGGGCGACCGTGGAGCCCTTCTGCAGCGCCATCAGCTCCGCGACCGCCATTTCCGTCGAGCCGAGCACGATCTGGACGTCCACAGGAATGTTCATGATGATGTCGGCGTTGGGCGCCGCGCGCGGCGCGCCCGCCGCCGGCTGCGCAGCGGCGAGGCTCTGCGCGTCCGCGGCCCTGTCC
>JACZJD010000168.1 GCA_014860725.1 Aquamicrobium sp. | reverse complement strand
AATAAGCGGCGTCCTCGTGATCCGCGACCCGTCGGCGCTGGGACAGGATCTGCGCACCGCGCATCTGCCCGACCGCGCGTTGATCGAGGACGGCGAAGCCGGTCCGCTGCCTGTGCGCGCGGCCGATGGAAGGCGGCCCTTCGAAGTCTATGCCCGGCCGTGGTCCGGCGCGCGCGGCGCGAGGGTCGCCATCGTCATCGGCGGCCTCGGCGTGTCGCAGACCGGCACCCAGACCGCCATCGCGGCGCTTCCCCCGGAGGTGACGCTGGCCTTCGCCTCGGGCGGCAACAGCCTCGACCGCTGGATGCAGACGGCGCGGCGCGAAGGCCACGAGATCGTCATGCAGGTGCCGCTGGAGCCGTTCGACTATCCCGAGGTCGATCCCGGCCGCAACACGCTGACGGTCGACGCCGACCCGGCCGAGAACCGCGACCGCCTCTACTGGGCGCTGTCGCGCATCACCAACTACACCGGCGTGATGAACTATATGGGCGGCCGCTTCGTCACCGACGAGGCCGCCATGACCCCGTTCATGACCGAGCTTTCCCGGCGCGGCCTGATGTATCTCGACGACGGCTCGTCGGCGCGCAGCCTGGCGCAGGACCTTGCGGCGAGGCAGCGCGTGCCCTATGCCGCCGCCGACATCGCCATCGATGGCGACCGCGACCGCGGCGCGATCCTCAAGCGGCTCGACGACGCCGAACGCGCGGCGCGCGCGCAGGGCCAGGCCATCGCCATCGGCTCGGCCTTCGACGTGACGGTGGACGCGGTGGCGCACTGGATCCGGGAAGCGAAGCGCCGCGGCATCGAGATCGTGCCGGTCTCGGCGCTGGCTCACGACCCCGAACGAGGCTGAAAGAATGGCGAAGATGAAACCCGTCGACCCCGAGACGCTGCCCTACCGGCCCTGCGTCGGCATCATGGTGCTCAACCGCGCCGGCCTGGTCTGGGCCGGGCGGCGCATCGCGCTCGCCGACAGCGAGATGGCCGGCACCGACCGGCTGTGGCAGATGCCGCAGGGCGGCATCGACAAGGGCGAGGATCCGCTGCCGGCGGCGCGGCGCGAGCTCTACGAGGAGACCGGCATGCGCACGGTCTCGCTGCTCGCCGAGACGCCGGGCTGGATCAACTACGACCTGCCGGCGCATCTGGTCGGCATCGCGCTCAAGGGCAGGTTCCGCGGCCAGACGCAGAAATGGTTCGCCTTCCGCTTCGAGGGCAGCGAGAGCGAGATCGCCATCGACCCGCCGCCCGGCGGCCACGAGGCCGAGTTCGACGCCTGGGACTGGAAGCCGATGGCGCAGCTGCCCGAGCTGATCGTGCCGTTCAAGCGCCGGGTCTACGACGAGGTCGTCGCCGCCTTCCGCCATCTCGCGCCCTGAGCCGGCCGGAGAGAGGCGCGTTCGAACCGGCCGATCGCACCGTCCCCAACGCTGAAGATCGAGATCGTCGCCGGGAACCCGGAAACGCGGCATCTCCACCACGTCATCCCGGCCAAGGCCGCGCAGCGGCAGCCGAGCCGGGACCCATTGGCGGGAAAATCGTCGCGCGCGGCCCGGTCCTCGCCGTGGTGCGTGTCGGCGCCGCAGCATGAACCCGCCACTCGGCCGCGCTTGCTCGACGGGTCCCGGCTCTCCCTCGCTTCGCTCGGTCGGCCGGGATGACGGCGTCCCGCCGATGATTCGTCGCCCTCCGGCGTCCGCCTGACGGGCGCTATTGCCCCGCCTGCGGCGCCACCGTCTGTCCGCGCACGGGCTCGCCGCGCGCTATCGGTTCGCCGTCGGCGAGATAGGCGTTGAAGAAGGCCGGAAGCCCCTCGCCTTCGCCCAGCACCGGCGCGGTCTGGAGGTGGAAGTGGAGATGCGGCTCCGACGTGTTGCCGCTGTTGCCGCAGCGCCCCACCTCCTGCCCGCTGTCCACCCGCTCGCCGGGCTTCACCGCGACGCTGCCCTGCCGCAGATGGGCGAGGAAGGCG
>JACZJD010000167.1 GCA_014860725.1 Aquamicrobium sp. | reverse complement strand
TTGATCATGGGCATCAGGCTCTGACCGCCCGCGACGATCTTGCCGTCGCCGCCGGCGGCTGCCAGCGCCTCCGCCGCTTCCGCGACCGAGCGCGCGCGCAGATAGTCGAAAGGGGCGGAGGCGCTGGCAGCCGCCGGCGGCGACGGCAAGATCGTCGCGGGCGGTCAGAGCCTGATGCCCATGATCAACTTCCGTTTGGTGAAGCCCGCGGTCCTCATCGACATCAACGACATCCCCGGGCTGGCGGCGATCCGGCTGGAGGAGGACAGGCTGCGCCTCGGCGCGACGGTCCGCCATCGCATGACCGCGACCGACTCGCTCGTCCGGGAGAAGGCCCCGGTCGTCCACGAGGCCATGCGCCATGTCGCGCATCTGACGGTGCGCAACAGGGGAACGTTCTGCGGCAGCGTGTGCCACGCCGACCCGGCCGCCGAAATGCCGCTGATGACGCTGCTGCTGAACGGCGAGATCGAGGCGGTTTCCGTGCGTGGAAGCCGCACCATCCCGGCGGCGGATTTCTTCGTCGGCTCGCTCGTCAATGCGCTGGAGCCGGACGAGCTCGTGACGTCGATCGCCATCGACGCACTCGCGCCGGACACCGGCTGGGCCTTCGAGGAATTCGCGAGACGGCATGGCGACTTCGCGCTCGCCTGCGTGGCGACGACGATGCGCCGGCATGACGGGGTCGCCGCCGGGGTGCGTTTCGGCATGATGGGCGTCGGCGAGACGCCGCTGCGGCTGGCCGCGGTCGAAGCCCTGGTCGAAGGCAGGGAAGTCACGCCGCGCCTCCTGGACGAAGTGGCCGAGCTGCTCGCCGATACGCTGGAGCCGAATACCGATCTTCACGCCTCGGCGGACTACCGGCGGCATCTTTCGGCTGCGCTCGCGCGGCGGGCGCTGGGCGAGGCGTGGCGCAGGGCCTCGGCCGCGAAAGGGCATGCGTGATGGCGCAGACCGAGATCACCCTTTCCGTCAACGGCCTGACCTATACGCGCCGGGTCGAGCCGCGCATGCTGCTGAGCGACTTCCTGCGGCACGAGCTGGGGCTGACCGGAACCCACGTGGGATGCGAGCACGGCGTCTGCGGCGCCTGCACCGTCCTCCTCGACGGCAGAAGCGCCCGGTCCTGCCTCACCCTGGCCGTCCAGGCCGAGGGCATGGAGATCGAGACCGTCGAAGGGCAGGGCACGGCGGAGAAGCTCGGCCGGATACAGCAGGCGTTTCGCGATCATCACGGGCTGCAATGCGGCTTCTGCACGCCCGGCATGATCATGACCATCACCGACATGCTGCGGCATCATTCGCTGGAGACGGACGACGAGATCCGCGAGGCGCTGTCCGGCAACATCTGCCGCTGCACCGGCTATCAGCACATCGTCAATGCCGTCCGCGAGCTGGCGAAGGAAAGGGGACCGTTGAAATGAAGATGCATTTCCTTGCGGGCGGACGCCTGCGCATGCGGCGGTCGATCTACGTGCCCGGCGCTGCCCGCGACGAGACGATCGAACTGCCCGTCCATGCCTCGCTGATCCGGCATGCGCAGGGGAACGTCCTCTTCGACAGCGGGTGCAGCCCGCAGGCCGCCGTCGATCCGGAAGGGCGCTGGGGCGGCCTTGCGAGGGTCATGACGCCGATCTTCACCCCCGACCAGACCGTCGTCGGCGAGCTCGGCAAGCTCGGCCTGTCGCCCGACGACATCGACGTCGTCATATGCTCGCATCTTCATCCCGACCATTGCGGCTGCAACGAGCACTTTCGCCGCGCGACGATCTTCTGCCACGCGGCCGAGGTCGCGGCGGCGCGGGCCGAGGGCGCGGAGCAGCAGGGCTATTTCCCGCGCGAATGGGACCAGCCGCAGGGCTTCCGGACCTTCGACGGCGAGCACGACCTCTTCGGCGACGGCAGGATCGTGCTCGTGCCGATGCCGGGCCACACGCCCGGGCTGACGGTGGCAAGGGTCGGCCTCGACCGCGACGGGACGTTCGTCCTCGCCTCCGACGCCGCCCCGCTGCAGGCGAACATCGACGAGGGTATGCCGCCGAAGAACACATGGGACATGGACCTGGCCGCCGCCGCCCTTGCGCAGCTCAGGCGCTTCCGCGACCGGGGCGAAACCGTCGTCTCCGCCCATGACGACGAGCAGTGGCAGCGCCTGCGCAAGGGTGCCGGGTTCTACGAATGAACCGCGTCGATTTCTCGGTCGAGCTCCGCCCGAAGCTCGTCGGCAAGCGCATCAAGCGAACGGAGGACCCGCGCCTTCTTGCCGGCGTGGGGCGCTACGTCGACGACATGAACCCGCCGGGGACGCTCCACGTGGCCCTGCGTCGGTCGGACCAGCCGCATGCCCGCATCGCCGGCATCGACGTCGGCGACGCCCTGTCGGTGCCGGGCGTGATGGCGATCTACGAGGCGGCGGACCTCGAAGGGGAGGTCAACCCGGCCATCGCGACCTCGCGAATGCAGGGATACTACGCCACGCCGATCTGGCCGCTGGCGCGGGGAAAGGTGCGCTATGTCGGCGAGCCGGTCGTCGCGGTGGTGGCCGAAAGCCGCTACGCCGCCGAGGACGCGCTGGAGCATGTCTCGATCGCATACGAGCCGCTGCCGTTCGCGCTCCGTCAGGTCGATGCGGTCGGGGACGACGCCCCGCTTCTCCACGAGGAGGCTGGGACGAACGTCATCATCAGGCGGGAATTCAAGCGCGGCGACGTCGACGGCGTGATCGCCACCGCCCCGGTCACCGTCAAGGGGCGCTTCCGCATGACGCGCAAGACCGCCGTCGCGATGGAGACCCGGTCCTATCTCGCGGAATGGGATGCGCGCAGGCAATCGCTGACGCTCCACACCTCGTCGGGCAGCCCCGGCATCGTCCGCGACGTGCTGTCCGACTGCCTCGATCTGCCGGGGACGCGGTTGCGGGTCGTCGCGCCGGATGTCGGCGGCAGCTTCGGGGCGAAAGGCTCGCTCTATTGCGAGGAGATGCTGGTCTGCGTGCTGGCGCGCAAGCTGGGGCGGCCGGTCAAATATGTCAGCGACCGGCTGGAGGACCTTTCGGCCACCAGTCAGGCCTTCGACGAACTGATCGAGGCCGAGCTCGCCGTCGACAGCGACGGGACGATGCTCGGCCTTCGCGCTGACGTCATCGGCGATGTCGGCGCCTATTCGATCTATCCGTGGACGGCGGCGCTCGAACCCGTGCAGGTGGTGAGCTTCCTGCCCGGGCCGTACAGGATGGAGCACTATCGCGGCCGCGTCAGAGGGGTTCTGACGCCGAAGCCGCCGACCGGGCCCTATCGCGGGGTGGGCCGGCCGTCCTCCACCTTCGCCATGGAGCGCCTGGTGGAGATGGCCGCGCGCAAGCTCGGCATGGACCCGGTCGAGTTCCGCCGCCGCAATCTGGTCGGGGACGACGAGTTCCCCTACCGCACCGCCTCCGGCATCATCTGGGACAAGTCCGCGTTCCAGGAATGCCTCAGGGGCGCCTGCGACCATGCCGACTATCCCGCTCTGGTCAGGGAGCGGGAGGCCGCGCGCGCTGCCGGCCGCTGGGTGGGGATAGGGCTGGCGAGCTATGCCGAACTGACGGGCATCGGCTCGCGCATCTCCGTCGCGCCCGGCATGCCGATCAACACCGGCATGGAAACCTCGAGGATCGAGATCGATTCGACCGGCTCGGTCACGGCGGCCTTCGGCATCTCCTCGCACGGGCAGGGGCTGGAGACGACGCTTGCCCAGGTGATCGCCGACGAGATGGGCTGCAGGCTCGAGGACATCCAGGTCCAGCACGGCGACAGCGCGCTCGTTCCGACGTCGACCGGCACCTATGCCAGCCGTTCGGCCGTGCTGGCGGGCGGGGCGGCCACCCTCGCGGCAAGGGCGGTGAAGGCCAAGGTCCTGCGCGCCGCCGCCTATCTGATGGAGCAGGACGTCGCCGACCTCGACATGCACGAGGGCGTCGTCTCCAGCCGCAACTCCAACCTGACCATGACGCTGAAGGAGGTGGCGACGGCGGTCTACAGGCAGATGGGGCGCATCCCGCTGGAGCGGCGCGAGGACCTCGTCGCGTCCGAGACCTACGATCCCTATCTCGGCACCGCATGCTCCTCGACCCACCTCGCGATGGTCGAGGTGGACCGGGACACCTACGGCGTCCGTATCCTCCGCTACGTGGTCGCCGAGGACTGCGGCAAGATCATCAATCCGATGATCGTGGACGGCCAGATCCACGGCGCGGTGGCGCAGGGCATCGGCGCGGCCCTCCTCGAGGAGATCGTGCACGACGACCAGGGCCAGGCGGTGACGGCAAGCCTCGCGGACTATCTCGTGCCGGTCGCCACCAACGTTCCCGACATCGGCATCGTCCACATCGAGGCGGACCTGCCGAACAATGTCGGCGGCTTCCGCGGCATGGGCGAGGGCGGCACGATCGGCGCGCCCGCCGCGGTCGCGAACGCCGTGGCCGACGCTCTGGCGCCTCTCGGCGTCTGCGTGGACACGCTGCCCGTGACGCCGGAGCGCATCTTCCGGCTGCTGCGGGACCGGCCGGGGGCCGACGCACCCTCCTCCCAGGGGTGACGCGACATCGAAATCGGACCGGCTTGGCCTTCACTGGCGGGAGTGTACGGCCGGTCGCACCGGCTTTTCCGAACGCCGCGGATGGTGCAAGAATGCTTCCGATGGACACGCGCAACACTTCGATAGGCCAGGCGAGGGCGGAACGGCACTGCTCCGTCCGCAAGACCGTCGAGATCGTGCTCGACAGCTGGACCTTCCTCATCATCCGCGAGGCTTTCTTCGGCGTCCACAGCTTCGACAAGTTCCAGCGCCGGCTCGGCATCCCGCGGCAGACGCTGTCGACCCGCCTCGCCGCGCTCGTCGACAACGGCATCCTCGTCCAGGGCCGCGAGAAGGGCGAGCGCGGGCAGGGCTATTTCTTCACCGAGCGCGGCAAGGATCTGTTCGCGACGATGCTGTCGCTGATGGAGTTCGGCGACAAGTGGCTGACGAGGGGCGAGCCGCCGCCCCTGCGGCTCATCCACACGCGCTGCGGGCACGAGTGCCACCCGGTCACGGTCTGCTCGGAATGCCTGGAGCCGGTCAATGCGCGCGACGTCGCCTTCCGCGACGGGCCGGGGGCGGGCTATTCGCCCTACGAGATCAGGCTCAAGAGCCGCCGCAGCTCCGATCCGGCCCTGCTCGAGCGGGTGCGGCCGTGCTCGGTGGCGCGCACGCTGCAGATCATCGGCGACCGCTGGAGCTTCCTCATCCTGCGCGAGGCATGGTTCGGCGTGCGCCGCTTCGACGAGATGATCGAGAAGCTGGGCATCGCCACCAACATCCTGTCCGACCGGCTCGCGCGCCTGGTCGAGACCGGCGTGTTCCGCAAGGAGCCGTATCGCAAGGGCGGGGACCGCTTCGAGTACCGCTTCACCGAAATGGGGCACGACCTCTACCGGCCGATGATCGTGATGATGCGCTGGGGCGACCGCTGGCTCTCCGACGGCAAGCCGCCGCTGAGGCTGCGCCACCGGCTCTGCAACTCCGACTTCGAGCCGCTGGTGGTGTGCAGCCACTGCAAGGAGCCCATCGTCGCCAACGAGACCGACTACACGCTCAACTACGAGCTGGACGAGTAGACGGTCCCGCGCCTCGCCGCGGCATCAGGCGCGGTTGCTGCGGCGCCTGTACCACTCGCGCAGCTCGCCGTAGATGCCTTTCCGGAACAGCATCACGCACACCATGAAGATCAGGCCGATCATGAAGGTGATCGGCAGGCCGCTGGTGGCGAGATAGTGCTCCAGCGACACGACGAAGGCAGCGCCGATGCCGGGGCCGACCAGCGTGCCCATGCCGCCGAGCAGCGTCATCAGCACCACCTCGCCCGACATGTGCCAGGTGACGTCGATCAGCGACGCGACCTGGAAGGAGATCGCCTTGAGCGCGCCAGCGAGCCCGGAGAGGCCGGCCGAGAGCGTGAAGGCGATGAGCTTGTAGCGGTTGGGCTGGAGGCCGAG
This sequence comes from Aquamicrobium sp., assembly GCA_014860725.1. The sequence continues at coordinate 12,644 of JACZJD010000167.1, read as the reverse complement.
CGAGATCGCCCGCGCCTCGTTCTCCCTGATCGCGGCGAGCACGTGGCCGAAAGGCGAATGGACGGCGCGCCAGATCACCAGCAGGCCCAATGCCGTCAGCGCCAGCACCACGTAGTACATCGTCACCGAGTTGCGCAGGTCGAGGACGCCGAAGAGCATGCCGCGCGGCACGGCGGTGATGCCGTCCTCGCCGCCGGTGAAGGGCATCTGGATGGCGAGGAAGTAGATCATCTGCGCCAGCGCCAGCGTGACCATGGCGAAATAGATGCCCTGGCGGCGGATCGCCAGAAAGCCGAACACGAAGCCGAGGGCGGTCGAGAAGGCGACGGCCGACAGGATCGCGAGCTCGAAGGGAAAGCCCCACACCTTGGCCGAGTGGGCGGCGACATAGGCCGCGCCGCCGAAGAATGCGGCATGGCCGAGCGACAGCAGTCCGGCGAAGCCGAGGACGAGGTTCACGGCCGAGGCGAAGAGGACGAAGCACAGGATCTTCATCAGGAAGAGGGGGTAGACGAAGAACGGCGCCGCGAGCGCCGCGGCGGCGAGGGCGACGAGGAGGGCGGCGCGCATCGAGACGCCCTGCTGCGATGAGACGATGCCGGTCGACTGGAGTGACATACGGTTCCTACCTCTCGCGCCCGAACAGGCCGGTCGGCCGGACCATCAGGACAAGGATCATGATGATGAAGACGGTGATGGCAGAGGCGGTGGGGAAGAAGACCTTGGTCAGCCCCTCGATCACGCCGAGCGTGAGGCCGGTGACGATGGTGCCGACGATCGAGCCCATGCCGCCGATGACCACGACCGCGAAGACGATGATGATGAAGTTGGCGCCCATGCCGGGGCTGACCTGATAGATCGGCGCCGCCAGCGCGCCGGCGAAGCCCGCCAGCCCGACGCAGAAGGCGTAGGTGAGCGTCAGCAGCACCGGCACGTTGATGCCGAAGGCCTGCACGAGGCTCGGATTCTCCGTCGCCGCGCGCAGATAGGCGCCGAGCCTCGTGCGCTCGATCGCGAACCAGGTGCCGAAGCACACCACCAGCGCGATGACGATGACCCAGATGCGGTAGGCCGGCAGGAACATGAAGCCGAGATTGTAGCCGCCGGACAGTTCCGCCGGCAGCGGATAGGGCTTGCCGGCCGAGCCGTAGATGTAGCGGAACAGGCCCTCGAGCATCAGCGCCGCGCCGAAGGTGAACAGCAGGCTGTAGAGATGATCGACCCGGTAGAGGTGGCGCAGGAGCAGCCGCTCGCTCACCGCCCCGATCAGGCCCACGACCAGCGGCGCGAGCAGGAGCCCCGGCCAGTAGCCGATGCCCATGTAGTAGAACACCATCCACGTCACGAAACCGCCGAGCATGTAGAAGGCGCCGTGCGAGAAGTTGATGACGTTGAGCATGCCGAAGATGATCGCGAGGCCGAGGCTCAGCAGAGCGTAGAACGAGCCGTTGATGAGGCCGAGCAGCACCTGGCCGGCGAGGACGGCGAGCGGAACGCCGAATACGTCAATCATGGCGGTCTTCCATCCGTTTCATTGCGCTCACACGCCGAGATAGGCGTTGAGCCTGCCCATATTGGCGGCGAGCGCCTCGTTGGGGACCTCGTCGACCACCTGCCCCTGCTCGACCACGTAGTGGCGATCGGCGATGGCGGAGGCGAACTGGAGGTTCTGCTCGACAAGCAGGATCGTCAGCCCGCGCTCCTTGAGGACCCTGAGCGAGGCGGCGATCTGGTCGACGATGACGGGTGCCAGGCCCTCCGTGGGCTCGTCGAGCAGGATGAAGTCGGCGCCGGAGCGCAGGATGCGCGCGATCGCCAGCATCTGCTGCTCGCCGCCGGAAAGCCGCGTGCCGACCGTGCGGTCGCGGCCGCGCAGGTTGGGGAACAATTCGTAGATTTCCTTGAGCGACATGCCGTCCGGCTGCGTGACCGGCGGCAGCATCAGGTTCTCCAGAACGCTGAGCGAGGCGAAGATGCCGCGCTCCTCGGGCACGTAGCCGATGCCGAGGCGCGGCACCTTGTGCGGGGCGAGCGAGACGATGTCGACCTCGCCGTAGCGGATCGTCCCCTCGCGCTTGCGCAGGATGCCCATGATGGCGCGCATGGTCGTGGTCTTTCCCGCGCCGTTGCGGCCGACGAGGGTGACGATCTCGCCGGCGCCGACATGGAGGGTCATGCCGTGCAGCACGTGGCTTTCGCCGTACCAGGCCTGGAGGCCGGCGACATCCAGCCACCTCTCGCGCGCGGCAGCGGACCGATCAATGGGGCGATCAGTGGGCATGATGGCCGCCTCCCATATAGGCCTTCTGGACCTCCTGGTCGGCCGCGACCTCGGCATAGCTGCCTTCCGCCAGAACCTCGCCGCGGCGAAGCACGGTGATGGTGTCCGACAGGTCGGAGACGACGCCGAGATTGTGCTCGACCATCAGCACCGTGCGCGACTGCGCGACCTTGCGGATCAGGTCGGCGGTGCGGGCGATGTCCTCGCGCCCCATGCCGGCCATGGGCTCGTCGAGAAGCAGCACTTCCGGATCGAGCGCCAGCGTGGTCGCCAGCTCCAGCGCGCGCTTGCGGCCGTAGGGCAGCTCCACCGCCGCGACATGCGCGAAGGCGGCGAGTCCGACGGCCTCCAGCAGCTCGGCGACGCGGTCGTTCAGCGCGTCGAGCTGGCGGTCGGACAGCCAGAAGCAGTAGGTGCCGCCGCGACGCGCCTGCAGCGCGACGCGCACGTTCTCGTGCGCGCTCAGATGCGGGAACACCGAGGAGATCTGGAACGACCGCACCATTCCCTTGCGCGAGATCTCGTCGGACCGGAGCATCGTGACGTCCTCGCCCTTGTAGAGGATCTGGCCGCGGCTCGGGGTGAGGAACTTGGTGATCAGATTGAACAGGGTGCTCTTGCCGGCGCCGTTCGGGCCGATGAGAGCGTGGATCGTGCCCCTGCGCACGCGCAGGTCCACATTGTTGACCGCGACGAACCCGTGAAAGGAGCGCGTCAGGCCGCGCGCCTCGATGATTGGCTGTTCTTCCGACACGGCTCCTCCCGTCGGCTTCTCCTGCTCGGGCGTTGTCGCCGGCTGCGGCGACGTCTCCCCGGCGCGCATTTTTTTGTGCGGCCGCTTGACATGACCAAACCACATGACGTCTAATAATGCAAGTTATAAAGATGACGGCTGGAACGGGCTATCGTCAAAAAATTTCGATGTTTCTGGAGTTTTTGCCGATTGCAAGTCCTATAACGCCAGTTGCAATGCGAGCCGAAGGCATTGTGCCCGGCTCGAACCGGTGGAGGAGAAACTGATGGAAAATTCAATGAGATCGCGGCGCGGCCTCCTGGCCGGCGCGCTGGCCGCCAGCACCGTTCTGGCGGCGTCGGCGGTGCTGGCGCAGGACGGTCCGGTCAAGATCGGCGTGCTCACCGACATCTCCGGCCAGTTCTCGCACGAGTCCGGCGAAGGTTCGATCACCGCGGTGAGGATGGCGGTCGAGGATTTCGGCGGTCAGGTGCTGGGCAAGCCGGTCGAGGTCATTTCCGCCGACCACCAGAACCGCACGGAGGTCGCGGTCGCGACCGCGCGCGGCTGGTACGAGAACGAAGGCGTGACCCTGATCGCCAACCTGATCAATTCCGGCATCGCGCTCGCCGTGGCGCAGGTCGCGAAGGAGGAGAACGGCATCGCCATCGTCAACGGCTCGGGCTCCTCGCGGCTCACCAACGACGGCTGCACGCCCAACTCGATCCACTATGCCTACGACACCTATGCCCTCGCCAACGGCACCGCCAAGGAGCTGATGCGCCAGGGTCTCGACAGCTGGTTCTTCCTCACCGCCGACTACGCGTTCGGCCACGCGCTCGAAGGCGACGCCTCGGCGATCGTCCAGGCGGGCGGCGGCGAGGTGGTCGGCGCGATCCGCTACCCGATCGAGACCTCCGACCACAGCGCCTTCATGCTGCAGGCGCAGGCTTCCCCCGCCGAGGTGGTGGCCATCGCGGGCTCGGGCACGACCTTCATCAACGCGGTCCGCTCGTCGCGCGAGTTCGGCCTCACGCAGTCCGGCAAGACCGTCGCCGGCCTGCTCGTCTGGCTCACCGACACCCATGCGCTCGGTCTCGACATCGCCCAGGGCATGATCCTCACCAACGCCTTCTACTGGGACCGCGACGAGGGCACGCGCGCCTTCGCCGCCAAGTTCGAGGAGCGGATGGGCCGCAAGCCGCACATGGGCGACGCCGGCGACTACTCGTCGACGATGCACTACCTCAAGGCCGTCGAGGCGGCCGGCACCACGGAGGCGCAGGCCGTGATGGCGAAGATGCGCGAGATGCCGGTCAACGACTTCTTCGCGACCAACGGCGTGATCCGCGAGGACGGCCGCATGGTGCACGACATGTACGTCTATCAGGTCAAGACGCCCGAGGAGTCGACCGGCGAGTGGGACGTCTACAAGCTCGTCTCGGTCATCCCCGGCGAGGAGGCGTACCGCCCGCTTTCCGAAAGCCAGTGCCCGCTGGTGAAGAAGTAGACGCGTCCTCCCGACGCCCGGCGGCGGCCGTCACGGTGCGGCCGCCGCGTTCCGATGCCGGTCGCCGACCGGGCGAGCCGGCGCCGAAACCGATCCCCGGCGCGCCGCCGCAGCGAGCATATCAGGAGCTGGAATCCATGGCCGACATTCTCTGCGAGCTCGAGGACGGCGTCGCCACCGTCACGCTCAACCGGCCGACGCTGCGCAACTCCGTCACCTATGCGATGTGGCGCGAGGCGGGCGACGTCTTCGCGCGGCTGAACGAGGACCGCGCGGTCCGCGCCGTGATCCTGACCGGCGCCGGCGACGATTTTTCCGCGGGCGCGGACATCGCCGAGTTCGGCTCCACGCGGGACGACAAGGCCCAGAGCGCCGCCTATGAGGTGGCGGTCGATTACGGCTGCGCGCAGATTGCCCATATCGGCAAGCCGGTCATCGCGGCGGTGAAGGGCTATTGCCTCGGCGGCGGCGCGCATCTCGCCATGTCCTGCGACTTCCGTTTCGCCCATCCGAAGGCGGTGTTCGGCATTCCGGCCGCGCGGCTGTCCATCGTCTACGGCGTGCAGGCGACGCGCAAGCTCGCGGCGCTCGTCGGCCTGACCGAGGCGAAGCGCATTCTCTATTCGGCCGAACGCTTCGACGCCCGCAAGGCGCTGTCGACCGGCTTCGTCGACCGCGTGGAAGACGATCCGCTGGAGGCCGCGAGAACCTATGCCCGCTCGCTCGCGGCCGGCGCGCCGCTGACCATCGCCGGCGCGAAATACATCCTCAACGGCGTCGCGCTCGGCACCTTCGATGCGGACGAGGCCGCGCGCCTGATCGACCTCGCCAGCGACAGCCACGATTATCGCGAAGGCCGCGCGGCCTTCGCCGAAAAGCGCCCGCCCGCCTTTACGGGCGCGTAAGGATCGCATGCCCTTCGGCCGGCGACGGCCACCGACGAACGACGACACGGAGATTGGAAATGAAGCTTGGCCTTGAAGGGAAAGTCGCGCTGGTGACCGGCGGCGGCCGCGACGTCGGCGGAGACATCGCGAGGACGCTGGCCGCCGAAGGCGCGAAGGTCGCGGTCAACTACCGGCGTTCCGAAGCCGAGGCGACCGCCGTGGTCGAGGCCATCCGCGCCGCGGGCGGGGAGGCGAGGGCATGGAAGGGCGACGTCGGCGACCACGGCGAGGTCAAGGCCATGGTCGACGCCATCGTCGCCGAATGGGGCCGGGTGGACGTGCTGGTCAACAATGCCGGCTACGTGAAATACGGCAAGTTCGTCGAAAGCACGCAGGAGGACTGGAAGGCGCAGATCGACGTCTGCCTCTACGGCGTGCTCAACTGCTGCCATGCGGTCGCCCCGCACATGATCGCGCAGAAAGGCGGCCGCATCGTCAGCATCGTCGGCGACAGCTCGCGCATCGGCGAGGCGAACCTGTCGATCGTCGCGGCCGCGCGCGCCGGCACGATCGCCCTCGGCAAGTCGCTTGCCAAGGAGCTCGGACGCGACAACATCACCGTCAACACCGTTTCGCTCGGCCTGGTGGAAACGGCGCATTCCGACGCCGATTTTCTCGCCAGGAACAGGGAGAAGATCGTCAAGGCCTATCCGTTGCGCCGCATCGGGAAGCCCGAGGACGTCGCGCCGGCGGTGGCGTTCCTGTCGTCGGAGGGGGCGGGCTGGATCACCGGCCAGGTCCTCAGCGTCAACGGCGGCTTCTGCATGGTGTGAGCGGATTTCGCCGCAACACGTGCTGCGTGGGAGGAAAGATGATCAGGACCGATCTTATTGCGCCGGTGGCGGAGCTGCTGAAGCGGCAGGCGACGCGCTTTCCGCACAAGACGGCCTATGCCGACGCCGGCCGCGCCATCACCTATGGCGAGCTGGAAAGCGCGGTGACGAAGCTCGCCACCCACTTGAGGGCGAGGGGGACGGTGCCGGGGACGAGCGTCGCGCTCTGGCTGCCGAATTCGGTCGACTGGGTCGTCGCCTGCCTCGCCATCGTACGGGCGGGCGGCATGGCGGTGCCGATCAGCTATGACGCGACCCTGCCGGAAGCGATCTATCGGCTGGAGGATTCGAACGCCCGCGCGCTCGTCACCACCGGCGCCAGGCTGGCCGCGCTCGGGAAGGCGGCCGTGCCGGAGACCGTGATCCTGACCGACGCCGACGGCAGTAAAGGCACGCTTTCCTTCCGGCAGCTCTGCGCCGCCCCGGCCGACGGCGTGACGCTCGAACCCGACGATATCGACCGCGCCTCCTACATCGTCTACACCTCCGGCACCACCGGCCGCGCCAAGGGCGTGCTTTTGACGACGCGCGGCATGCTGTGGGTGACGGCGGCATGCTGGGCGCCGATCCTCGGCCTCGACGAGAGCGACACGGTGCTGTCGCCGCTGCCGCTCTTCCACTCCTATGCGCTCAACATCGCCGTGCTCGGCATCCTCGCCACCGGGGCGAGCGAATACATCATGGAGAAGTTCTCCACCCAGGGCGCGATCGATCTCCTCGACGGGGGCGGCTTCACCGTCATGCCCGGCGTGCCGACCATGTTCCACTATCTGCTGCAGGCGGCGCAGGCCGCGGGCAGCAGGCCGTTTGCCGGGGTGAAGCGCTGCGTGTCGGCCGGCGCCATCATGCCGGCCAGCCTCAACCAGGAGTTCGAGGACTATTTCGGCGTCGAGCTGCTCGACGGCTACGGCATCACCGAGACCTCGACCATGGTGACGATGAACTGGCCGGGCAGGAACCGCGTGCCGGGGTCCTGCGGCCTGCCCGTTCCCGGGCTTGCCGTGCGGCTGGTCGACCCGGCGACGGGCCTCGACGTCGAGCCCGGCCGGGAAGGGGAGCTGATCTGCCGCGGGCCGAACCTGATGCTGGGTTACCACGACAAGCCGCAGGAGACGGCCGCGGCGCTGCGCAACGGCTGGTATCATACGGGCGATCTCGCCCGCAGCGACAAGAGCGGCTTCCTGACCATCACCGGGCGGCTGAAGGAGATCATCATCCGCGGCGGCCAGAACATCGCGCCGGCCGAGGTGGAGGAGGCGATCCTGCCGCTCGAAGGCGTGCGCGACGCCGCCGTCGTCGGCGTGTCGCACGCGACGCTCGGCGAGGTGCCCGTCGCCTTCGTCGTGGCGAGGGAGGGCGCCGTCATCGACGGCGAGGCCATCGTCGCGCATTGCCGCACGACGCTCTCCGGCTACAAGGTGCCGGCCGCCATCCATGTCGTCGCCGAAATCCCGCGCACCGGCTCGGGCAAGATCATGCGCTTCAAGCTGCGCGAGCTGGTGGACAAGCCGGCTCGTGCCTGAGGCAGCGGCGAGGAGGATGAGATGACGCCATTCGTCTTCAACACGACGCCTTCGGTGGTGTTCGAGCCCGGCGCGGCGCGGCGCTTCGGTGCCATAGCCGGCCCGCGGCTCGGCCGCTCGGTGCTGTTCGTCACCGATCCGGGCCTGCGCGGGCTCGGCCTGTGCGACCCGGCCATCGCCTCGCTGGAAGCTGCGGGCATCGCCGTGACGGTGTTCGACGCGGTCGAGGCCGACCCGTCGCTGGCGACGCTGATGCAGGCGGTCGAGGCCGGAAAGGCCGCGACGGCCACCGGCGTCGTCGGCTTCGGCGGCGGCTCCTCGCTCGACGTCGCCAAGCTCGCAGCCTTGCTGATCGGCTCGGGCGAGGACATCGACGGGGCCTGGGGCGTGGGCCAGGCCAAGGGGCCGCGCCTGCCGCTGGCGCTGGTGCCGACCACCGCCGGCACCGGCTCGGAGGTGACGCCGGTCTCCATCATCACCGTCGGCGAGGAAGAAAAGCGCGGCGTCTCCTCGCCGATCATCCTGCCCGACATCGCCGTGCTCGATGCGGAGCTGACGCTCGGCCTGCCGCCGGCGATCACCGCCGCCACCGGCATCGACGCCATGGTCCACGCCATCGAGGCCTATGCCTCGAAGAACGCCAACAACAACCCGCTGTCGCGGATGCTGGCAAGGCAGGCGCTGCAGCTTCTCGGCGCCAACATCGAGACGGCGGTGACGGAGGGGCGGAACCTTGCGGCCCGCTCGGCCATGCTGCTCGGCTCGATGCTGGCGGGGCAGGCCTTCGCCAACTCGCCGGTCGCGGCCGTTCATGCGCTCGCCTATCCGGTCGGCGGCACCTTCCACATTCCGCACGGGCTGTCGAACGCGCTGGTGCTGCCGCATGTGCTGCGCTTCAACGCGCCGGACGCGGCGCATCTCTATGCCGCGATCGCCGCCGACGCCTTCCCGCGGCTTGCGGCCGAGGAAAGCGTGCAGGGCCGCTGCGCCGCCTTCATCGAGGCGCTGGCCGCGCTTTCGGTCCGCGTCGGGCTCCAGCCGCGGCTGCGCGACGTCGGCATTCCCGAGGCGGCGCTGCCCAAGATGGCGGCCGACGCGATGAAGCAGCAGCGGCTGCTGGTCAACAACCCGCGCCCGGTCGGCGAGGCCGACGCGCTGGCGATCTACCGCGCGGCGTGGTGAGCGCCCGCCCCTCCGGACGCGCGGGAATGACGGCGGCGGTGGCGCCGCCTTCAGGTCTTCAGCTCGTAGCGCAGCTCGTAGCGGGTTTCGTTCGACGCGATCGGCTCGCCGCAATGATCGCAGACGACGAGGGCGTGAAAATCGCAGTCGCACGAGCGGTGCCGCACGCGCTGCGGCACCTTTCCGCCGGAAAGCCACGTGTCCCCCCACCGCATCATGGCGAGCATCGGCCGGAACAGATCGCGGCCCATCTCGGTGAAGCGGTACTCGCTGAAGCCGCCGTCGGTCCTTTCCTTGCGCAGGACGCCGGTCTCGACGAGGCGCGAAAGGCGATCGGCGAGGATGTTGCTCGAAATCCCCAGCCTCTCGATCAACTCGTCGAAGCGCCTGACCCCGAGGAAGCCCTCGCGGATGACGAGAAAGCTCCATCGGTCACCGATGATCTCGAGCGTCCGGCCGACCGACGACGGGCGGACCTGCTCGAGGAGCGCATCGGGGGAGCGGCGGTTCGTCGGGCGGTTTTCCTGCAGGGAAAATCCCGCGCCCGGCCCCTCGCGCTGCGAGACGTCGCGCGCGTCGATCGGCTCCCGGCACACGCTGCACACGGTCGTCGGGTGGCACTGATGGCTGCAGTTGCGATGGTAGAGCAGCATCGGCGGCGGCGCTCCGCCCGTCAGCCACTTGTCGCCGAATTCGATCATCGACAGCATCACCGGGAAGAGATCCTTGCCGCGCTCGGTGAAACGGTAGTGGTGGCCGCGGCTGCCGGGCTTGGCGACGGTGCGGAAGATCTCGTTGTCCACGAGACGCTTCAGCCGCGCCGACAGGGTCTGGCGGGGAACGCCCAGCCTTTCCTGAAAGCGCTCGAACTCGCGGATGCCGAAGAAGGCCTCGCGAATGATCAGGAACGTCCAGCGGTCGAGGACGATCTCGACCGTCCGGCGGATGGAGCAGTTGCGGTCGTATCGCACGGAACGGCCCGAAGCGGCCCGGGCGACGGCAAGGTCGAGAACCGGTTCTTCCGGCCCTTCTTCCCGGCCCTCCCGCGACGCCTGTCCCTTGGGCTTCCATTGCAGCGATCTGATGCGATCCACGAAAACCTGCTCCACGCGTTGCATGAGATGATCGGACGTCGCGCTGCCTTGCCGGTCGCATAACGTCGTCATATTGACTTGCATTATAAGACTTAATACACGACACTGGTCCGGTTGTCAGCATGCCGCAGGGGTAGGGCGAACGAGCGTCGCTCACGAGGGCCTGCGTCGGCGAAACGCGCGACCGCCCGCGGGTTTGCCGCGGCATCGGTCGGCGCCGAAGCACGTCGCAGCGCGGGAAGCGGGAGCTGCCGGACGAGGATCTTGGCATGAGGAATCCGGATGGAAGCTGGGAGAAGTTCGATGACTACGTCCTCGACTTCGCGCTCGACCGGATACGCGCCGATCACAAGGTTGCGCTGGTGACGCTGACTACCATCGAGGGTTCCTCGCCGCGGCCGCTCGGGGCCCAGATGGCGGTCTCGCAATCGGGCGAGTGGGTCGGCTACCTTTCCGGCGGCTGCATCGAGCGCGCGGTGGTCGCCGAGGCGCTGGCCGCCCTGGACGAAGGCAGGCCCCGCCGCGTTCGCTACGGCCGCGGATCGAAATATCTGGACATCCAGCTTCCGTGCGGCAGCGCGATAGAGCTGTTCTTCGACGTCGACCTGTCCGAGCGCACGCTGGCCGCAGTCGATTCCCGGCTCGCCAGCCGCCAGCCGGCGTCGATGCGCATAGGCGGCGCCTCCGCCTCGTCCGACGGGCCGGCCGTCCGGCGCTACCGGCCCCGCCGCCGATTGATCGTGGCCGGCATCGGGCCCGGCGCCGTGCAGCTCGCGAAGCTGGCGCACTGCTCGGGATTCGCGACCGTGCTCCAGTCCCCGGACGGGTCCACGCGCGCAGCGGCGAGCGGCTACGGGATCGAAACGGTGGCGATCGAACCGGGGACAAGCTTTCCCGGCTTCGCGGCGGATGCCTGGACCGCCATCGTCTTCATGTTCCACGATCACGAATGGGAAAAGGAGCTCATCCCGGCCGCCCTGCGGACGGACGCCTTCTATATCGGCGCGATGGGAAGCCGGCGCACGCATCGGCAACGGCTCGAAATGCTCGAGGCGCAGGGAATGGACGAGGCGGCCCGCGCCCGGATAAGGGGGCCGGCCGGCGTCTATGCGGGCGTCAAATCCGCCTCCGACGTCGCCATCTCCATCTTGGCCGAGATCGTCCAGGTCGAGCACGCGCGCGGCGCTCCGCTGATCGAAGCCGGCGATACGTAAGGCCCGTTCGCAGACGCTGCCCGGGAAGACCGCCATCATGAAGGCCTCGAAACCGCCCGCACGCCGCCCAGCCGCAACCGGGAATCCTGCGATAGCGATTGCCGTCCTGGCGGCGGGCCGGTCGAGCCGGATGGGGGAGCGCAACAAGCTCCTGGCCCGTTTCGAAGGAAAGCCCCTCGTACGCCTGGCGGCGGAGCGCGCGCTCGCCACCGGCCGGAGGCCGGTCTTCCTGGTGACAGGCCACATGGCGGAGGCGATCGAGGCGGCCGTCGCCGGTCTGGATGTGGAGACGATCCATAACCCGGCGTTCGGCACCGGCCTGTCGTCGTCCATCAAGGCTGCGGTGCGGGCCGTGCCGGACGGCAGCATCGGCCTGCTCGTCCATCTCGCCGACATGCCCCGCATTACCACCGCGCATCTCGCCGCCATGATCGACAGCTTCCTCGCCACCGGCGGGGAGGGCATCGTGCGGGCCACCGCGCAGGGACGGCGCCGGAATCCGGTCATCCTTCCGCGCAGCCTGTTCGCCGCGGCCCTCACGCTCGAAGGCGACGCCGGCGCGCGTCATCTGCTCGAGACCTCGGGACTTCCGGTCCACGAGGTCGAACTCGGCCCCGCCGCGGATATCGACGTCGATACGATGGAGGCGCTGGCCGCAGCCGGAGGCAGCTTCGACTAGCTTCGAGGCTTGCGGAGTTCGGTTCTCGGGGAGGGCTCGAGGATTGCCTGAGACACTGGTCATTCGTGCAGCCGGCCTCACGACGCCGGCTGATCTTCCCGCCGGTGCCGGCGGTCACGCCACTTTGCCGACGTCCCGCAACCAACCCCATGCCGACAGTTTGCGCCGTTCATGCCGGGCATGCCGGCATTCCCTCGGGGCAACGTTATTGACAGCAGGAGAGGGTTCGCAATAAAGTCCAAATAAAGGACATTAAGTCCGATAATCGGACCTTACATGAAGCCACCAAAGCCATCCGAACAAAGCCTTTCCGTGCAGAAGGCGATTGCGGTCCTGAACCTGATCGGCGCTGCCGACGCGCCGCTGTCGGTCACGGAGATCGTCGCCGGGACCGGCCTCGGCAAGACGGTGGTGCTGCGCATCCTGGCGACGCTGAGCGCCGAGCGGTTCGTCGAGCGCGACGCCGGCTCGGGGCGCTACCGGCTGGGGGCGAGCTTCATCACGCTGGCGCAGAAGACGTTGCGGCAGACCCCGCTGCTCCTGCGCGCCAGGCCCGTCATCGAGGAGATCGTCGAGCTGACCGGCGACATCGGGCTTCTGATGACGCTCGACCGGGGGATGTCGCTGTGCATCGAAAGGCGGGTCGGC
>JACZJD010000166.1 GCA_014860725.1 Aquamicrobium sp. | reverse complement strand
GTCGAGCGCGGCGGCATCCATGCCCCATTCGAGCGCCAGCGCGCCGAAGCCCAGCGCGCGCGGGGTTTCCGCATCGAGCAGCCAGCCGGCGGAACGCTTCCTGCGCAGGGCGTCGTAGACGATGTTGCCGACGGCGGCGCGGTCGCCGGAGCCGGCGAAGCGGTGCGACAGGCCCCAGTCCTTGAGCGCGTCCGCCGCCGGGCGGTGCCGCCGCTCGATGTCCTCAAGCACGTCGATGGCCGCCGCCAGCCTGCCGCCCAGTCGCATGATCCCGCTCCGATGCCGGTTGCCCGAAAGGCGGTCTTGCTAGCCGTCCCGGCCGCCGAACACAAGGGCAGAAGCCGGCGCGAAAGGAAGCCGGCTTCCGGTCAGGCCTGCATCACGACGACGTTCGCGCCGACCGGCACGCGGTTGTAGAGGTCGATCACGTCGTGATTGAGCATGCGGATGCAGCCGCTCGACATGGCGAGGCCGATGGATTGCGGCTGGTTGGTGCCGTGGATGCGGAACATGGTGTCGCGGCCGCCGCGGTAGAGGTAGAGCGCCCGCGCGCCCAGCGGATTGTTCAGGCCGCCCGGCACGCCGCCGGCATAGCGGCGGTTCCTCGCGTCGCGCTGCATCATGTTCTCGGTGGGCGTCCAGCTCGGCCACTCGGCCTTGCGGCCGACGGTGGCGTTGCCGCGCAGGGTCAGGCCCTGGCGCCCGACGCCGATGCCGTAGCGCATGGCCCGGCCCTCGTCGAGCACGTAGTAGAGGCGGCGCGCCGGCGTATCGACGACCACGGTGCCGGCGCGGTAGCCCGCGTCGTACTCGACCTCGCGGCGGCGCAGCTCGGGCTTGATCTTCTCGGGCGACAGCGCGGGCAACGGAAAGCGGGGGTGCGGAACGGCCGCGTAGTTCCGGTAGTCGCTGCCGAAATTGCCGCTCATGCATCCGGTGAGCACCAGCGGAAGTCCGATCACAAAGCCTCTGCGCGAGATCGTCATGCAGCCCAACCCCTCGATTCGTCGTTTCCCGAAGCACTAGGGCGTTATGGTTAACGAAAACCTGCCGCAGCCGGAAGTCAGGAAGACGTTATCGCCGCGCAAACGGAAACAGGCGCGGATTTCTCCGCGCCTGCTCCTCCGACGACGAGGAAAGAGGGGCTTTGCTCTGCCGTCGAATGGCCTGCCCTCAGGGCCGATCAGGCAAGGTCGAAGCGGTCTGCGTTCATCACCTTGTTCCACGCCGCGACGAAGTCGCCGACGAACTTCGCCTGGGCGTCGTCCTGGGCGTAGACCTCCGCCAGGGCGCGAAGCTGCGAGTTCTAGCCGAAGATGAGGTCGACGCGGGTTCCGGTCCACTTCAGCTCGCCGGTGGCGCGGTCGCGGCCCTCGAACAGCTCCTCTTCCGGCGACACCGGCTTCCACGCGGTCGCCATGTCGAGCAGGTTCACGAAGAAGTCGTTGGTGAGCTGCCCCGGGCGCTGGGTGAAGACGCCGTTCTGCGAGCCGCCGATATTGGCGCCGAGCACCCGCAGGCCGCCGACGAGAACCGTCATCTCCGGCGCGGTCAGGGTCAGGAGCTGCGCCTTGTCGACCAGAAGCTGCTCCGCCGGAACGGAGAAGCGGGTCTTGAGGTAGTTGCGGAAGCCGTCGGCGACCGGCTCAAGCACCTCGAAGGACTCGATATCGGTCTGCTCCTGCGAGGCATCGGTGCGGCCGGGCGCGAACGGCACGGTGACGGCGTGGCCCGCCGCCTTCGCGGCCTGTTCGACGGCGGCGCCGCCGCCGAGCACGATCAGGTCCGCGAGCGAGACCTTCTTGCCGCCGGTCTGCGCCTCATTAAACGCCTGCCGGATGCCTTCCAGCGTCTCCAGAACTTTCGCGAGCTGCGCCGGCTGGTTGACCTCCCAGTCCTTCTGCGGGGCAAGGCGGATGCGTGCGCCGTTGGCGCCGCCGCGCTTGTCGGAGCCGCGGAAGGTCGCCGCCGAGGCCCAGGCCGTCGAGACGAGCTCGGAGACCGACAGGCCCGAGGCGAGGATCTTCTCCTTGAGCGCGGCGATGTCGGCCTCGTCGATCAGCACGTGATCGACCGCCGGCAGCGGGTCCTGCCAGATCAGGTCCTCGGCCGGAACCTCGGGGCCGAGATAGCGCGCCTTCGGGCCCATGTCGCGGTGCGTGAGCTTGAACCAGGCGCGGGCGAACGCATCGGCGAACTCGTCCGGGTTCTCGAGGAAGCGGCGGGCGATCTTCTCGTATTCCGGGTCGAAGCGCAGCGCGAGGTCGGAGGTCAGCATGGCCGGTGCATGGCGCTTGGACTTGTCGTGGGCGTCGGGGACGGTGTTCGCGCCCATGCCGTGCTTGGGCGTCCACTGATGCGCGCCGGCCGGGCTCTTCGTCAGCTCCCACTCGTAGCCGAAAAGGTTCCACAGGAAGTTGTTCGTCCACCGGGTCGGCGCCGAGGTCCAGGTGACCTCGAGGCCGCTGGAGATGGTGTCGCCGCCCTTGCCCGAGCCGTAGCTGCTGACCCAGCCGAGGCCCTGCTCGGCAAGGCCGGCCGCCTCGGGCTCGGGACCGACCAGCGTAGCGTCGCCGGCGCCGTGGGTCTTGCCGAAGGTGTGGCCGCCGGCGATCAGCGCGACGGTCTCCTCGTCGTTCATCGCCATGCGGCCGAAGGTGTCGCGGATGTCCTTGGCGGAGGCGATCGGGTCAGGATTGGCGTTCGGGCCTTCCGGGTTGACGTAGATGAGGCCCATCTGCACCGCGGCCAGCGGGTTCTCCAGATCGCGCTCGCCGGAATAGCGCCTGTCGTCGAGCCACTTGTCCTCGCTGCCCCAGTAGATGTCCTCCTCCGGCTCCCAGACGTCGGCGCGGCCGCCGGCGAAGCCGAAGGTCTTGAAGCCCATCGATTCGAGCGCGACGTTGCCGGTCAGGATCATCAGGTCGGCCCAGGAGATCTTGTTGCCGTACTTCTGCTTGATCGGCCACAGCAGGCGGCGGGCCTTGTCGAGGTTGACGTTGTCCGGCCAGCTGTTGAGCGGGGCGAAGCGCTGCTGGCCCTCGCCGCCGCCGCCGCGGCCGTCGGCGATGCGGTAAGTGCCGGCGCTGTGC
>JACZJD010000165.1 GCA_014860725.1 Aquamicrobium sp. | reverse complement strand
CGCTCGCCGGCCTCGGCCAGCGCCTGCGGCTCGGCATGGGGGCGGCCGCCGACGGCGGTAACGCCGCTGCCGACGACGACGCCGTCCCTGACGATCAGCGTGCCGACCGAGGGGTTGGTGGCGGTGAGGCCGAGATTGCGGCGGGACAGGCGGATGGCGGCGGCCATGAAGCGCCGGTCCGCCTCGGAGCCGGCCTCTGCCTCGCTCTGCGCCATCGCGCTACTCCTCGTCCTGATCGCTCCGCAGCTCGCCGAGCACCTCGTGGAAATCCTTGGCCTCGCGGAAGTTGCGGTAGACCGAGGCGAAGCGCACATAGGCGACGTCGTCTATCGACTTCAAGGCCTCCATGACGAGGCGGCCGATCTCGTCCGACATCACCTCCGTCTCGCCCGAGCTTTCGAGCTGGCGGGCGATGCCGGTCGCGGCGCGCTCGACGCGCTCCGGGTCGACGTTGCGCTTCCTGACGGCGATCTCCATCGAGCGCAGCAGCTTGTCGCGGTCGAACGGCACCTTGCGGCCCGAGCGCTTGACGACGACGAGGTCGCGAAGCTGCACCCGCTCGAAGGTGGTGAAGCGGCCGCCGCAGTCGGGGCAGACGCGGCGGCGGCGGATCGCCGCCCCGTCTTCGGCGGGGCGGGAATCCTTGACCTGCGTATCTTCCGACTGACAGAACGGACAGCGCATCTTCACCCCTCCGGCGGTTTCGACCCTCGCCGGATGCTTAGCGCATTAGCCCAGATAGGGGTAGAGCGGGAAACGGCCGCACAGCTCGGCGACCTTGGCCCGCACCGCCGCCTCGACCGCGGCGTTGCCCTCGTCGGAATTCGCGACCTTCAGCCCGTCCAGCACCTCGGCGATCAGCTCGCCGATTTCGGCGAACTCTGCCGTGCCGAAGCCGCGCGTGGTGCCGGCCGGGGTGCCGAGGCGCACGCCCGAGGTCACGAACGGCTTCTCGGGGTCGAAGGGGATGCCGTTCTTGTTGCAGGTGATGTGGGCACGGCCGAGCGCGGCCTCCGCGCGCTTGCCGGTGGCGTTCTTCGGGCGAAGGTCGACCAGCATCAGGTGGTTGTCGGTGCCGCCGGAGACGATGTCGAGGCCGGTCTCCTGCAGGCTCTTCGCCAGCGTGCGGGCGTTCCCGACGACATTTTCGGCATAGGTGCGGAATTCCGGCTGCAGCGCCTCGCCGAGCGCCACGGCCTTGGCGGCGATGACGTGCATCAGCGGACCGCCCTGCAGGCCGGGGAAGACGGCCGAGTTGATCTTCTTGGCGATGTCCTCGTCATTGGTGAGGATCATGCCGCCGCGCGGGCCGCGCAGCGACTTGTGCGTGGTGGTGGTGACGACATGGGCATGCGGCACGGGCGACGGGTGCACCCCGCCCGCGACGAGGCCGGCGATGTGCGCCATGTCGACCATGAGGTAGGCGCCGACGCTGTCGGCGATCTCGCGGAACCGCTTCCAGTCCCAGATGCGCGAATAGGCGGTGCCGCCGGCGAGGATCAGCTTGGGCTTCGTCTCGTGCGCCTTCTTCTCGATCTCGTCCATGTCGAGCAGATGGTCGTCGCGGCGCACGCCGTAGGAGACGACGTTGAACCACTTGCCGCTCATGTTGACCGGCGAGCCGTGGGTGAGGTGGCCGCCCGAGTTCAGGTCGAGGCCCATGAAGGTGTCGCCGGGCTGGAGCAGCGCCAGGAAGACGGCCTGGTTCATCTGGCTGCCCGCGTTGGGCTGGACATTGGCGAAGGCCGCGCCGAACAGCGTCCTGGCGCGCTCGATGGCGAGCTCCTCGACGATGTCCACGAACTGGCAGCCGCCGTAATAGCGCTTGCCCGGATAGCCTTCCGCGTACTTGTTGGTCAGCACGGTGCCCTGCGCTTCGAGGACGGCGCGGCTGACGATGTTCTCCGAGGCGATCAGCTCGATCTCGTCGCGCTGGCGGCCGAGCTCCTTGCGCACGGCGTCGAATATCTCGGGGTCGCGCTCCTCGAGCGGCTGGGAAAAGAAAGCGGGGACGGCGGCCGTTACGCGGGTGTCCATGGCATCAGTCCTTCGGTCGGCATGGGAGGTGAGGATGCGGGCCGCATAACACACTTCCCCCCGCCCTTCCACGCCCGTGCGGGAAATTTCGTCCCCTTCTTCCGCCCCTTGTCCCGTATGATCGCGCGAAAGAAAAAGGCCGCCTCGCGGGCGGCCTTCGGATGCGGCGTCTCGCGCCCTCAGAGCGTCGAGAGCTGGAGCTCGTCCACGCCGTCGCGGCCGTAGATGTCGTCGCGGAAATGCGCGACGCCGTCGCCGGTCGCCCAGGCCGAAATGTAGGTGAAGTAGACCGGCACCGGGTTGGCGACCGCGATCTTCAGGTCGGATTCGGTCTGGATGCTCTGCTCCAGCCGGCGGCGGTCCCAGCCGGGCGTGTCGCGCAGAATCCACGCCACGAGGTCGCGCACGTTCTGCACGCGCACGCAGCCCGACGAATCGAAGCGCATCAGATTGTTGAACAGGCTCTGCTGCGGCGTGTCGTGCATGTAGACGGCATGCGGGTTGTGGAAGTTGATCTTGATCGTCGCCATCGCGTTGATGCGGCCGGGGTCCTGCCGGAAGCGCAGCTTCGCGGCCTCCTCGGTCGACCAGTCGATGGTCATCGGATCGACCTCGCCGTTCGGGCCGAAGATGCGGATGTTGTTCTCGGCCAGATAGTTCGGGTTCTTGCGCATCAGCGGGATGATGTCGCGGCGCACGATCGATTCCGGCGCATTCCAGTAGGGATTGACGTTGATCTCGTGGATCTTGGAATTCAGGATCGGCGTCTGGCGGTCGATCTTGCCGACGATGGCGGTGTGGCGCGAGACGACGCGGCCGTTCTCCACCGCCTCGATCTGGGCGGCCGGGATGTTGACCATGACGTAGCGGTCGCCGAGGAACCCCGACATCGAGCGCAGGCGCACGAGGTTGGTCTCGAGCTGGCCGAGGCGGACCGGCGCGCTGACGTTCATCGCGGCATAGGTATACTTGCCGGCGACGCCGTCGGCCGGAATGCCGTGGCGCATCTGGAAGCGCTTCAGCGCGGCGTCGACATAGGTGTCGAAGGACGGCGAGATGCCGGCGCGCTCGCTGAGGTCGCCCGAGAACATCAGCCGCAGGCGCAGCGCCTCGACGTCGCGGTCGGACACGCCGAGCCGCAGCGCCTTGCCGGCGGGCACCATCGGCCAGCCGCCGCGCGCCACGATGTCGGAATACTGCGCGAGCGTCTGCTCGATATACGTCACCGTCTCGGGGCTGAAGATCGGCGTGGTGGAGACCACCCTGCCCGCCTGCGCCGAGGCGCGCGCGTCGAACTGGTCGTCCCAGCTTCCGCGCTGGGTGGAGGAGAGAATCTCGTCGATCGCATTCTGGGCAGAGGCCGTCCGCGACAGCGCGGTTGCGGCGAGAGCGCCTGCCCCGGCGAGGAAGATGCGGCGAGATGTCTTCATGGATCGTCCCGATTGTTCCGTTGTCGCGGCCGAGGCCGCAATCCCTTCCCGTGCGTTATGACAGGCTTAACGTTAACATTCGCCGAACGCACATCCGCCCGCTCGCGCCGAGGCAGCATCCGTGCGGTCACATGGCTTTATGGCAGGATCGTGACCGATGCTCGCCACAATGCCGTGAGCGGCAACGCCGGACGGCCGCGAGAGACCGGGTCTCTCGCGGCTGAGCCGGGTTCAGGCCACCCGTCCGTCGCCCTTCCGGGCGGCGTTACATGCGGTAGGCGATGGTGTCGTTCCAGAAGCGGTCGAGACGCTGGAGCGCGCGGTTCATCTGCTGGAACTCGTCGGAGCTGATGCCGCCGACGTGCTCGATCGAGCCGATGTGGCGGTCGTAGAGCTTGCCGACGACCTCGGCGACCTCGCGGCCCTTCGGCGTCAGGCTGACGCGCACCGAGCGGCGGTCGACCCGCGAGCGCTGGTGGTTGATGAAGCCGAGATCGACCAGCTTCTTGAGGTTGTAGGAGACGTTCGAGCCGAGATAGTAGCCGCGCGAGCGCAGCTCGCCCGCGGTCAGCTCGGCCGAGCCGATGTTGAACAGCAGCAACGCCTGGATCGAATTGATGTCCGAACGGCCGTTGCGGTCGAATTCGTCCTTGATGACGTCAAGCAACCGGCGGTGCAGCCGCTCGACGAGCTGGAGGGATTCAAGATAAAGGGAGCGGATCGCGTCCTTGCGATCGTCATCGATGCTGGCGGCGGGCTTCGCCGCCTGTCGCGAAGTCGTCATGGTCTGGCCTCTCGTTCAACGCCCGGTGATGTGTTTTTGTTCTCACCTTGGCCCGACCTTATCGAATGCACATAAAATTCGACTTAAACCGCAGGCTTAACAGGGGCTTACCGCCGCCCTGCCCGGGATTACGCTGAATATAGGGTTAATCGGCCTGCCGGCGCTTCTGCAGGTAGAAGACGACGCGGAAGCCGCAATAGACGATCGCGATCAGCACGTGCAGGACGACGGCGAAGGGGCGCGCGCCGAAGAGCTCGGGAAAGCCCGCATACATCGTCACCTCGATCGCGGCGCACAGGAACCAGATCACCGCGCCCCAGGACGCGACCATCCACAGGCCGCTGGCCGCGAAGGGAAACAGCACCGCGAGTGACACCGAGGCCACCTGCCAGTGGACCGACATCAGGTCGAACCGCCACTCGGCGCCCTCGTGGATGCCGATCAGCCGCGCCCAGTAGGCGAGCCCGCACAGGAGGCCATAGGTGGCCACGGCGCGGTGGAACCATTCCCAGGCGAGATCCAGCGCGGTGGCGCGCAGGGGCGCGCTGTCGAACATGCGGTTCATGAAGGAGGCTCTTCCCTTTGCCCGAGTCACCCGATGCGGAAGGGGAGCATAGGGGCAAGCGGGGCTTTCCGCCAAGCCAGCCGTTCGGCGGGGTTGGAGGGGGCGTCCGGCTCGTGATAGAAGCCGCCAACGGAGAGATCGCGATGAACAGACACGCCCCTGCCCGCCCCGTCCTGCAACGCAGCGTCGACGAGATCACCGCCTCGCGCCGACTGAGGCGCATGCGCAAGGCCGACTGGTCGCGCCGTCTGGTGCGCGAGACCACGTTGACGGTCGACGACCTGATCTGGCCGCTGTTCCTGACCGAGGGCGAGAACCGCCGCGAGGCCATCCCGGCCATGCCGGGCGTCGAGCGGCTTTCGGTCGATCTGGCCATGAAGGAGGTCGAGCGCGCGGCGAAGCTCGGCATCCCGGCCATCGCCACCTTCCCGAACGTCGACATGGCGCTGCGCGACGTCGCCGCCTCCGAAATCCTCAATCCCGACAACCTCATCAACCGCGCGTCGCGGGCGATCAAGGCGGCGGTGCCGGAGATCGGCATCATCACCGACGCCGCGCTCGACCCGTTCACCGACCACGGCCATGACGGCATCCTGCGCGACGGCATCATCGTCAACGACGAGTCGGTCGAGCGCATCGCCGCCGGTGCGGTGCTGCAGGCGGCGGCCGGCGCGGACATCATCGCGCCGTCGGACATGATGGACGGGCGCATCGGCGCGATCCGCGACGCGCTCGACGCGGCCGGCTTCCAGGACGTGGCGATCATGTCCTACGCCACCAAGTTCGCCTCCGCCTTCTACGGCCCCTATCGCGAGGCCATCGGCACCAAGGGGCTGCTCAAGGGCGACAAGAAGACCTACTACATCGACCACGCCAACACCGACGAGGCCATGCGCGAGATCGAGCAGGACCTCGAGGAAGGCGCCGACATGGTCATGGTCAAGCCCGGCCTGCCCTATCTCGACATCATCCGCCGCGCCAAGGACGAGTTCGCGATGCCGACCTTCGCCTATCAGGTGTCGGGCGAGTACGCGATGATCGAGGCAGCCGCCGCCAATGGCTGGCTCGACGGCGAGAAGGCGATGCTCGAAAGCCTCATGGCCTTCAAGCGCGCCGGCTGCGACGGCGTGCTCACCTATTTCGCGCCGCGGGTCGCCGAAATCCTCAAGGGCTAGTCCGGGTCCAGTCCGGCCCCTGCCGCAGCTGAAGGGTTGAATCCGGCGCAGAAATCTCCATTTCCTGCGGGAAAGGGCATTCTGCCCGCAGGAGACGGAAACTGATGACGACGTGCATCCTCGACGGCGAGATCATCCCCGCGCGCCTCGACGACTTGAGGGTCTACGAGGGCGTGCTGTCCCGCCGCATCATGGCTTTCATCATCGACTACCTCCTCGTCGCGCTGATGATGATCCCCTTCGGCATCCTCGTCTTCGTGCTCGGCATCGTCACGCTCGGCTATGGCTGGGCGCTGTTCTCCGTGCTGTTCCCGGCGGTGGCGCTGATCTATGTCTGGAACACGCTCGGCGGCCCCAATCAGGCCACGGTCGGCATGCGCGTCATGGACATCAGGCTGGAACGGCTCGACGGCCGGCCCGTCGACGGGCTGGTGGCGGTAGTCCACACCGTGCTGTTCTGGGCCGGCAACGTGCTGCTGACGCCGCTGATCCTGCTCGCGACGCTGTTCCTGGAGCGCAAGCGCACGGTCCACGACCTGCTGCTCGGGACCGTGGTGACGCGCGCCGACCGCTGAACCCGGCAAGCCGCAACCCGGGCCGCAACCCGGGCCGCAACCCGGGCCGCAACACAGCCTCGTGAGGCGGCTTTCAGAATTTTGCGGTTGACGTTTTCTGCCGACGTGACATGCCTATGGGGCCGAACAGCAGTCCCGGACCATGAAGCACCATCATCCGCCCCAGTCGCCGCAGTTCTTCCTGACCGCGCCCTCGCCCTGCCCCTATATCGAGGGCGAGTTCGAGCGCAAGGTGTTCACGCACCTGGTCGGCGACCGCGCGCCGGAGCTGAACGACCTCCTGACCCAGGGCGGGTTCCGCCGCTCGCAGAACATCGCCTACCGGCCGGCCTGCGAGAGCTGCCGCGCCTGCGTGTCGGTGCGCATCGTCGTCGGCGAGTTCGAGCCCTCGCGCAGCATGCGGCGGGTGGTCGCGCGCAACGACGATCTCGTCGGCGCGATCCACGACGCCGAGCCTTCGGCCGAGCAGTATTCGCTGTTCCGCACCTATCTCGACGCCCGCCACCGCCACGGCGGCATGTCGGACATGACCGTGCTCGACTATGCGATGATGGTCGAGGACAGCCATGTCGACACGCGCATCATCGAATACCGCCGCCGCGGGCCCGACAGCTTCATCACCGGCAAGGGCGAAGGCGAGCTGATCGCCGTCGCGCTGACCGACTGGATGAACGATGGCCTGTCGATGGTCTATTCCTTCTACGATCCGGCCATCGAGCACCGCTCGCTCGGCACGTTCATGATCCTCGACCACATCGCGCGGGCGCAGGCGGCGGGCCTGCCCTATGTCTATCTCGGCTACTGGGTCAACGGCTCGCGCAAGATGGCGTATAAGGTCCGCTTCGAGCCGCAGGAACACCTCGGCCCCAAGGGGTGGGAACGCTACCACGGCGAGCGGGGCTGACAGGGGGCCGCACAGGCCGCGGCGCACCCCTTTTTCTTCCGGCCCTTTCCCGTACGAAACGTTCCCTCATGCCCGCGACACAGTCCAACCATGCCAAGGGCCTGCTGCTGACCGCCATCGGCGGCCTGGCGCTGACGGCCGACATTCCCCTGATCAAGCTTTCCGGCGGCGACGTGTGGTCGGTGCTGTTGCTGCGCTCGGGAACGACCTTCATTGCCGCCTTGTGCATCTGGGCGATCTGGCGCGCGCTGTCGCCGAATGCGCCCGCGCTCGTGCCCGGCAAAGCGGGCGTGGCGGTCGCGGTGTTCTACGCGCTGAGCTCCATCGCCTTCATCACGGCGATCTACAACACCTCGACGGCCAACGTCGTCTTCATCCTCGCCTTCAACACCATGTTCGCGGCGCTGCAGTCGTGGGTCTTCCTCAGGGAGCGGCCGCGGCCGGCGACGCTCGTCGCCATGGCGGCGATGATCGCGGGCGTGCTCATCATCGTCGGCGACGGCATCGCCGCCGGCAACCTGTTCGGCGACATGATGGCGCTCGCCGCCTCCTTCCTCATCGCCTCGGCCATCACGGTCTCGCGCGCGTCCGGCCGCGACATGGGCTTCACGCCGCTCGTCGCGACGGTGCTGCCCTTCGCCGTCGCGCTCGGTTTCGTCGCCGGCCAGGGCGGGCTGCAGATTGCCGCGCCGTGGTGGATCGTCTTCAACGGCGCGGTCGTGATGCCGCTTTCCTTCTACTGCCTGGCGACCGGCCCGCGCTACATCTCGGCGCCGGAGGTGGCGATGTTCTACCTGCTCGAGACCGTGCTGGCGCCGGTCTGGGTGTGGATGATCTTCTCGGAGACGCCGACGACGCGCAGCCTGATCGGCGGCGCCATCCTCGTCGTCGCCCTCGTCGCCCATTCGCTGTGGCAGATCGCCCACGGCAGCATCCGGCGCACGCCGCGGCCGCCGCGCCATCCCTGAGAGGTCGGCGACAGAGGCTATTGCGGCCGGCGCGCGCCGCGCAGCGGCGACAGGAGCAGCCACAGCCCGAACAGCCCGCCGGCAAGGCCGAGCCCGCCGTCGATCGCGACGTCCCGCCACCCGAAGCCGGTGTCGAGCACGGCGTTGGCCGGTTCCTCGGGGTCGTAGGCGACCGCGACGGCGCGGCCGGTGACGAACGCGAAGTTGAGGCGGCTGTAAAGCGTGCGCAGGCGGCGGTCGTGGGGCCGGGCGCGGTCGGCGAAGCTCGACCGCCGCCCCTCGTGGACGATGCCGTCGACCTCGAAGGTGTAGGCGACGTCGAGCACCAGCTCCCGCGCCGGCCCCTCGCCCCCGGCGGGCATGTAGCTGCGTTCGGAAAGCGAGACGGAGCGGATCGTGGCCTGCGCCAGCGGCCATGCCTGCGCGTCGAGGCTGGCGCGCACCGCCTGCCACGGCAGCCGCGCGAGCC
>JACZJD010000164.1 GCA_014860725.1 Aquamicrobium sp. | reverse complement strand
CAACCGGCTGGCGAGCGTGCCGGACTGCGTGCGCCTGACGCCGCAGAACGTGCGCACCATCGCGTGGCTGCCGAAAACCTGCGCCTACCGGCTTGTCGCGGAAGGGCACGACCTCTACTGGTGGCATCACCTCGTCTCCGGCAGCCGCGAGACGGTGCACGAGGCAGGCATCTCCGTGCGCGGCAAGGTGACGGCGAGCGAGGACGACCTGCCCGAGCCCGAAGACTATTTCGTCCACATGCTTGAGGAAGAACCATGAGCGAAGCCGACACCCTCGCGCTGATCCGCCGCTACATCGACGCCTTCAACGCCGGCGACCGCGACGCCATGCTCGCCTGCCTCTCGGACGACGTCGCCCATGACATCAACCAGGGCGGCCGCGAGATCGGCAAGGACAAGTTCCGCTGGTTCCTCGGCATGATGGACCGCCACTATCGCGAGCGCCTGGAGGACGTCGCCGTCATGGTCGGCGAGGGCGGCGGCCGCGCGGCGGCCGAGTTCACCGTTCGCGGCACCTATCTCGCCACGGCGGAGGGGCTGCCGGAGGCCAACGGCCAGACCTATTCGCTGCCTGCCGGCATCTTCTTCGAGGTGGATGACGGGCTGATCTCGCGGGTGACGACCTACTACAACCTCGCCGACTGGACGGCGCAGGTCGGGAAGGGCTGACGCCTCGATGGAGGCCGTGATCGAGGTAAGACGCCTGTCGCGGCAGGAGGCGGAGGCCGCCTTGGACGACCTCGCGCGGCTCAGGATCGAGGTCTTTCGCGACTTTCCCTATCTCTACGAGGGCGACGTCGACTACGAGCGGCGCTACCTCGCGACCTACATGGCCTCGCCCGGCG
This sequence comes from Aquamicrobium sp., assembly GCA_014860725.1. The sequence continues at coordinate 685 of JACZJD010000164.1, read as the reverse complement.
CGGTGATCGTCGGCGCGTTCGGCGGGGCCGAACTCGTCGGCGCGGCGACCGCGTCGCCGCTTGCCGACCATTTCGGGGAATTCGCGCAGCCGTTCGCGGCGCGCGGTCTCGATCCGGCGGAGTTCTTCTATTTCGGCGAGTCGGTGCTGAGGAAGCGCTATCGCGGCCGCGGCGTCGGCGTGCGCTTCTTCGAGGAGCGGGAGAAGGCGGCGCGGGAGGCGGGGTTCTCCCGCTGCGTGTTCTGCGCCGTGGTGCGGCCGGCCGGCCATCCGGCGCGGCCGGCGGACTATACGCCGCTCGACGCCTTCTGGGCGAAGCGCGGCTATGGCCGCATCGAGGGGCTCGTCACCGGCTTTTCCTGGCGCGACGTCGGCGAGGCGGAAGAGACCGTCAAGCCGATGGAGTTCTGGGAAAAGCGTCTCTAAAAAAACTCAACCCTCCGAGACGCCGGCCTCGGCGAAGGTCGCCATGCCGGCGTGGCAGGCGAGCGCGGCGCGCAGCACGTTGACGGCAAGGCAGGCGCCCGACGCCTCGCCGAGCCGCATGCCGAGGTCGAGGATCGGAGCGAGGCCGAGAGTGTCGAGGAGTCGCCGGTGTCCGGCCTCGGCCGAGACATGGCCGGCAAGCGCGTGCGCGAGGCCCTGCGGATGCAGCCGCATCAGCGGCGCGGCCGCCGCGCTGGCGA
>JACZJD010000001.1 GCA_014860725.1 Aquamicrobium sp. | reverse complement strand
GGTCGGCGACGGCGGGTTGCTCGGCTGCTGGCGGCTCGACGGCGGCGGGCGGAGTGGCGGTTTCCTGCGCCAGGGCGGCGGGGCCCGCGATCAGGGTCGCGGCGACCAGCGCCCCGAGGATCGACCTGCAAGCCCGTCGGGCAAGGTCGTGACGGCGCGAACTCTTCAACACGATAGACGACATTCTGGCACTTTCCGCTTTCGCATGCTGTCCGGCGTCTGTCCGTGCGGATGCCCTGTCACATCCGGGCGCGACATGCAACCTCCGGGCTCCCGCCCGGGAGCAAAAACACGACTAAAACAATCATGTTTATTTTGGAAGCCAATTTTATGGGAATTTGATGGCCGCCTCGACGCGCGCGTTGACGCACGGGTGAAGTGGCGCTAGCACGGCAGACGGAGCTGGTTCCGCCGCGAGGTGGATGAAAAGGGAACGCGGTGCGGCCGGAATATCCGGCCAATGCCGCGGCTGCCCCCGCAACTGTAACCGTTGAGCCATCTTCCCGATGCCACTGGCCGCAAGGCCGGGAAGGCGGAAGAAGGGCGATGACACGGAAGCCAGGAGACCTGCCGCTCCGGTCACCCTGCCCGCATACGAGGGGTATGCAGGCGCGGCCCTCCGTAGCGGTGACACGAGGATGTGTTGCCGCATGCGAACGGGCCGAGGGGTTTCTTCAGATTTTCCCTTCCCCTTTTTCGGTGCGGTTCTTGCAAGCCCGGAGGCGCTGCGCGCCTCCCAGCACCGTATGGGGACAGGCATGAACAGGATACTCATCTCCACCGCCAGCGCACTGGCCCTGATGGCCGGGGCGGCCGGGGCGCAGTCCTTCTCCGACCAGGCCGGCGGCGCGACGGTGCTCGACACCATCAGCGTCACCGCCAACAGGACGCCGACCGAGAAGAGCAAGACCGGCTCCAAGGTCGAGCAGGTGACGAAGGAGGAGATCGAGGAGAAGTCGCTCGTCTCGGTGCGGGACTACCTGATCCGCCTGCCGGGCATCTCGCTCACCGCGAACGGCGGCCTCGGGGCGACGTCGAACCTCTATGTCCGCGGCCTGCCGGGCGGCTACGTCAAGACGCTCTACAACGGCATCGACGTCTCCGACACCACCGGCATCCAGGTCCAGGCGGCCTACGAATATCTGCTCACCGGCGGCGTCACCGGCATCGAGGTGCTGAAGGGCTCGCAGAGCACGCTCTACGGCTCCAACGCCATTGCCGGCGTCGTCGACATCACCACGCTCGGCGCGGTCGAGGAGGGCATCCGCCACACGGTGCATGTCGAGGGCGGCTCCTTCGGCACGGTCAGGGGCCGCTACGGTTTCGCCGGGGCCAATGACGGCTCGCGGATCACGGCCAACGTTACCGGCTTCCGCACCGACGGCATCTCGGCATGGGACGGCGGTTCCGAGCGCGACGGCTACGACAACGTGACGCTCGACCTCACCGCCGAGCACCGCATCAACGAGGCGTTCTCCGTCTTCGGCTCGCTCCTCTACGTCGATGCCAAGGCGGATTTCGATGATTTCGGAGCTGACAACCCCACCAATCGAACCGAAACGGAGATCATGGCCGGCCGCGTCGGCTTCAACCTCGACCTCATGGACGGCAGGTGGAAGAATACCTTCTCCGCCCAGGCGTTCCGGATGGACCGCGACAGCATCGAGACGCCCTTGACCAGCACGTTTATCGCGACGAGGCAGAAGTTCGACTACCAGTCCTCGTTCGAGGTGTCGGAGCGTATCCTGCTGCAATACGGCGCCGACCACGAACGCCAGGTCGCCGAAACCGCCACGCCCGACTGGAGCGTGTTCCCGCCTGTCGCGCTGGTTCAGGCGAGAAATTCGATCAACCTCACCGGCGTCTGGGCGCAGGCGGTGGTCGAACCCGTCGACAACTTCGTTCTCACCGCCGGGCTGCGCCACGACGACCACTCGGAGTTCGGCGGCCACACCACCTGGCGCGGCACCGCCTCCTATCTCTTCGACGGCACGGCCACGCGCCTGCATTCGTCGCTCGGAACCGGCTTCCGCGCGCCGAGCCTCTACCAGCTCTACGACCCGAGCTACGGCAATCCCGGCCTCAGGCCGGAGACCAGCGTCAGCTTCGACATCGGCGTCGAGCAGAAGTTCCTCGATGGCCGCCTGACGACCGACCTCACCTATTTCTGGCTGGAGATCGAGGACCTAATCGGCTTCACCTCGGGCTATGTGCAGGTTCCCGGCACCACGCGCTCGCAGGGCGTGGAAGCCTCTTTCGACTACGAGGTGACGAACTGGCTCAACCTCGGCGGCTCGTACACCTATACGAATTCGAGAGCGGCCTCCGGCGCACGCACCGGTAATGTGCCGCGGCACATGGCGGTTCTCTCCGCCTCTGTGCGGCCGGCGGAGAAGTGGACCGTGAGCGGCGACGTCAAGTTCGTCGCCGACACGGTGGACGCCACCGGCGACCTGAAGGATTATGTCCTGCTCAACGCCAGGGTTGCCTATCAGCTGACGGAGTCGACCGAGATCTATCTGCGCGGCGAGAACCTGCTCGATCAGGACTACCAGACCGTCCGCAACTACGGCACGCCGGGCATCGCCGCCTACGCCGGCTTCAAGGCGACGTTCTGATGCCGGAACGCGGGAGCCTGTCTTGCCGGTCGGCTCCCGCCGCCGCGGCGGGGCGATGGCTGCGCGCGGCCGTCCTCCTCCCGCTCCTGCTTGCCACGTCCCCGGCCGCGCTCGCCGCCGAGCCGCCCCGCCGCGTCGTGTCGATGAACGTCTGCACCGACCAGCTCGCCATGCTGGTGGCGGAGGAGGGGCAGCTCCTGTCGGTCTCCTTCCTCGCCGCTGATCCGCACACGGCGGCGCTCGCCGCCGAGGCCGGCCGCTACAGGATCAATCACGGCCTCGCCGAGGAGGTCTTCCTCATGCGGCCCGACCTCGTGCTTACCGGTACCTACACCGCCGGCCCCGCGGTCCAGATGCTGCGCCGGCTCGGCTTCCGCGTCGAGACCTTCGAGCCCGAATCCTCCTTCGCCGACATCCTCGCCAACCTCCGCCGCGTCGGCGCGCTGCTCGGGCGCGAGGCGCGGGCCGAGGCGCTGGCGCGCGAGCTTCAGTCCGGCCTCGCCG
>JACZJD010000163.1 GCA_014860725.1 Aquamicrobium sp. | reverse complement strand
GGCCGGTTGAGCGTGATCGTCGCGACGCCGTCGTCGAGCTCCCATTTGAAGTGCTGCGGGCGGAAGTCGCTGAAATCGACGCGGCCGGGACGGAAGCGCGCTTTGGTGGACATGGTCTTCTCTCCTTGGTCTTCGGAACTGGCGCGGGCGGGCCGCCCGCCGGCCGGTCAGGCGCCTGCCTCACCGGCGAAATCGGAGGCGATCTCGCGCAGCCGGAATTTCTGGATCTTGCCCGAGGCGGTGCGCGGCATCGCCTCGACGATCTCGATGCGCTCGGGCCAGTAGTTGCGCGCCACGCCCTCGGCCTTGAGGAAATCGCGTATCCCGTCGAGGTCGATGGCGTGCCCCGGCCGCGGCACGACGAAGGCGCACGCCCTCTCGACCAGCCGCGGGTCGGGCATGGCGACGATGGCCGCCTCCATCACGCCGGGATGGCGGTAGAGGACGTTCTCGATCTCGACGACGGGGATGTTCTCGCCGCCGCGGATGATGACGTCCTTGGAGCGGCCGGTGATGCGGATGTAGCCGTCGGCGTCCATCCGGGCGAGGTCGCCGGTGCGGAACCAGCCCTGCGCGTCGGTGTCGTTGAGTTCGGGCCGCTTGAGGTAGCCGACGAAGTTCGCCATGCCGCGCACCATGAGGTCGCCGGTCTCGCCGGGCGGCAGCGGCCGGCCGTCGGCGCCGACGACGCGCACCTCCATGCCGTCGATCGCCTTGCCGTCGGTTTCGAACACCTTCTCGGGCGGGTCGCCCGGCCGCGTGATGGTGACGCCGCCATTCTCGGTCATGCCCCAGCACGACAGCACGGAGAAGCCGAGCCGGCCGGTGGCGCGGCGGACGATCTCCGGCGGGATCGGCGCGCCGGCGCACACGAAGATGCGCAGCGTGCGCATGACCTCCGGCGTCACCGCCTCGTTGTTGGCGAGGTCGGACAGGAATGGCGTCGAGGCCATGGTGAAGGTCGCGCCCTCGGCCGCGATGGTGTGCGCGGCCGTCGGCGCGGACCAGATGTCCTGGAGGGCAAGCCTCGTCTTCAGCAGCCATGACAGCACCACGCCGTAGATGAACCCGGTCTGGTGCGCCAGCGGCGACGCCATGAACACCCTGTCCTCGCCGGTCAGCCCGATCCAGCGCGCATATTCGCGCGCCGAACTGACGATGGTGTTGGAGGTGTGCATCACGGCCTTCGGCTCGCCGCTCGTTCCCGAGGTGAACATGAGCTGCGCCAGCGCGTCGGCATCCGGCCGCCGTTCGGCGAAGATCCCGGCCGCGTCCTGCTCCTCCTCCCAGGTGCGGTCGAGAAAGAAGCCCTCGAAGGACTCCTCGCCCTCGCCGCCGACGACGAAGAGGCGCGGGCCGGCCTCCATCTCCGCCAGCAGGCCGCGCAGCATTCCGGCATGGTCGAAATCGCGGAAGGTGCGGGGGACGACGACCACCTTGCTTTCGGCGAAGCGGAGCATCAGCCGCAATTCGCGCTGGCGGAAGATCGGCATCAGCGGGTTGGAGACCGCGCCGATCCGCGCGCAGGCGGCCGCCAGCGCCCCGAACTGCCACCAGTTGGGCAACTGGAACGACACGACGTCGCCCGGCCCGACGCCGAGCGCGACGAGGCCGAGCGCGATGCGGTCGACCCGCCGGGAAAGCTCGGCATAGGTGAGGCGGGTTTCCTCTCCCGTCGAGCTGTTGATGCCGGTGACGGCGATCCCGTCGGGGTTGTCGGCGACGGCCGCGGCGAAGACGTCGCCCAGCCGCACGTCCTGCCACAGGCCGCTTTCCGTCATCTGCCGGCGCCGCCCTTCGGGAAGGGTGATCGTGAATGCCATGGCCGCTGTTCTCCTCCCTGTTCTTGTTGTTTTCGGCCGGGCCCTGTCAGCCCGCCGTCGTCAGCCCGCCATCGTCAGGCCGCCGCTGACGCTCAGCACCTGGCCGGTCACGTAGCCGGCGCGCGGGCTGGCGAAGAACGCGATCGCCTCGGCGACCTCGCCCGGCGTGCCGATGCGACGGAACGGGATCGCCCGCGTCAGCGCATCCTTCAGCTTCTCGGGCTGGGCGTGGAACAGCGGCGTGTCCGTCGGGCCGGGGCAGACGCAGTTGACGTTGATGCGGAAGCGCGCCGTCTCGCGGGCGAGCGACTTGGTGAAGGCGATCAGCCCGCCCTTGGCCGCGGCATAGACCGTCTCGCCCATCGAGCCGACCCGGCCGGCGTCGCTCGCGACATTGACGATCGCGCCGCCGCCGCCGTCGATCATCGCCGGCAGAAGCGAGCGCGCAAGGCGCACCGGCCCGCCGAGATTGATCTCGATGACCTTGTCCATGAACGCGTCGGTGTTTTCCACGAAGGGCTGGATGCGGTCCCAGCCGGCGGCGTTGACCAGGATGTCGGCCCGGCCGTAGCGCCGGTGGAACGCGGTCGCGAATGCGGCGACGGAATCGGGATTTTCCAGATCGATGGCGATGTAGCCGACATCGAGCCCCCTGGCCGCCGCGTCGCTCGCCAGCGCCTGGCCGCCCGCCTCGTCCATGTCGGCGCACACCACCCTTGCGCCCTTCTCGGCCAGCAGGAGCGCCGTCGCCCTGCCGATGCCGGATGCGCCGCCGGTGACGACGGCTACCTTGCTGTCCAGATCCATCGAAGTCTCTCCGTATCCGCCTTCTTCGTTGTGTGTCGTCGAAATGGCCGCGCTATCCGGCGCGGCGCTGATCGAGGAATGCCGAGACCCGCGACCGGGTCTCCGGGTTCGAGAACATGCGCGCTGTCGATTCCAGCTCGTTGCCGAAGCCGTCCCGCCCGTTGTCCTCGGCGTCGGCGATGCAGCTTTTGCAGGCCGCCAGCGCCTTCGCGGGCAGGGCCGCGATGCGGGCGGCAAGCGCGCCTGCGCGCTCGGAGAGCTCGGCTGCGGGCACCGCCCACTGCACGAGGCCGAGGTCGAGG
>JACZJD010000162.1 GCA_014860725.1 Aquamicrobium sp. | reverse complement strand
GGCCGCGCCGCGCCGCCGGCCAGCGCCAGCTCGGGCAGGTGGGCGAGCGCCGCCTCAGCCGAGCCGAAGCGGTTGATGAGCGTGCGGAACGAGACCGGCCCGACGTTCTCGGTGCGGATGAGGCGCAACCAGTTGAGTCGCTGCCGGTCGGAGAGGTCGGGTCCGGCCGGCCGCATCGCGATCAACCCTTCTGACCGATCTTCGATTCCGTGCCGGCGAGCAGCCGCGCGATGTTCGCGCGGTGCTTGACGAAGACGATGACGCTCATGACGGCGAGCACCGCCGCGTGGCTGGGCAGGCCGAAGAGATAGAGCGCGACCGGCGAGGCCACGGCCGCGACGAGCGCCGACAGCGACGAATAGCGTGTCGCGGCCGCGACCGCGAGCCAGGCCACGGCGAAGACGAGCGCGGCCTGCCAGGCGAAGGCCGCGAGCACGCCGAGATAGGTGGCCACGCCCTTGCCGCCCTTGAAGCCGAGCCAGACCGGGAACAGATGGCCGAGGAACGCGCCGAAGCCCGCGGCGATGCCGGCCTCCGCGCCCCAGTTCGCGGCGATCAGCACCGCGGCCGCACCCTTGAGCGCGTCGAGGAGGAGCGTCGCCGCCGCCAGCCCCTTGTTGCCGGTGCGCAGCACGTTGGTCGCGCCGATGTTGCCGGAGCCGATCTTGCGCACGTCGCCGAGCCCCGCCGCCCGCGTGATCAGCAGGCCGAACGGCACCGAGCCGAGGAGATAGCCGAAGGCGAGCGCGAGAATGATCGTCGTCATGCGGTTTCCCCCCTCCCTGAAGACCCGGCCCTGAAGACCCGACGGAACGACCGTCCGGCCGGGCCGCGCCCCGCATCAGGCGGAATAGACTGTGCGGCCTGCCACCATGGTTTGCAAGACCTTGCCCTGGAGCCGCGCGCCCTCGAAGCAGGTGTTCTTCGAGCGGGAGCGGATGTCTTCCTCGCGGACGACCCACGGATAGTCGAGATCGACCACGATGAGGTCGGCCGCGGCTCCGGGAGCGAGCGTGCCGCCGGGCAGGCCGTAGAGCCGCGCCGGCGCGGTCGAGAGCGCATCGACAAGGCGCATCAGCGGCACCTCGTCGTTGTGATGGAGGCGCAGCGCCGCCGAAAGCAGCGTCTCCAGCCCGATGGCGCCGGATTCGGCGTCGGCGAAGGGCAGGCGTTTGGTGTCCACGTCCTGCGGATCGTGCGACGAGACCAGGATGTCGATGGTGCCGTCGCGCAGCGCCTCGACCATGGCCAGCCTGTCCTCCTCGCCGCGCAGCGGCGGCGACAGGCGGAAGAAGGTGCGGTACTCGCCGACGTCGTTCTCGTTCAGCGTCAGGCTGGCGATCGCCGCGCCTGCCGTGACGTTGGCGCCGTCCGCCTTGGCGCGGGCAATCGCGGCGGCCGACATCGCGGTCGAGAGCTTGGCGGCGTGGTAGCGGCCGCGCGTCAGCCGCGCCAGCATCAGGTCGCGCTCGAGCGGGATCGCCTCCGCCTCGCGCGGGATGCCGGGCAGGCCGAGCCAGCTTGCGTAGAGCCCCTCGTTCATCACCCCGGAGGAGGCGAGGTCGGGGTCCTGCGTCTCGTGGTCGATCACCGCGCCGAAGTCGCGCGCATAGGTGAGCGCCCGGCGCATGACGAGGCTCGACGCGATCGTGTGGCGGCCTTCGGTGAAGGCGACCGCGCCCGCCTCGCGCAACAGGCCGAACTCGGTCATCTCGCGGCCTTCGAGGCCCTTGGTGATCGCCGCCGCCGGGAAGACGTTGACGGCGGCGGTGTCCCGCGCCGTGCGCAGCACGAACTCGACCAGCGCCAC
>JACZJD010000161.1 GCA_014860725.1 Aquamicrobium sp. | reverse complement strand
GTGCGGGTCCTCCCGCAGGCGCCGCAAGGCGACCGTGCCGAGATTTTCGCCCTCGACCGCGACATGGCGTCGTCCGCGCCCGAGCGCGGCGAGCCTTTCGTCCAGAACCGACATGAATTCCGCTTCCATCATGCAGCACCGCCCTGCCGGCTCCCGAGGGGGAGGCGGCAGGGCGTCGGGCGCCTATTCGAAGGCCAGCGCCTGCCCGGGGGTCGGCGCGCCGGCGAACTGCGCCCCGTCGATGCGCGCGAAGTCCACCGCCTCCCAGCCGTCGGCGTTGTCGGCCCCGCCGAGCAGCGCGTAGTTGACGTCGCAGATCGCCTGATGGTCCTCCGCGCGCAGCGTGATCGGCCCCTTGACGGATTCGAAGGTCAGCCCCTCCAGCGCCGGCACCAGCTCGGCCGCCGTCTCGCCCGCACCCTTGCGCAGGGCGGCGGCGACCGCGAGGACCGCGCTGTGCGCCATGCCGACGAACCCGTCCGGGTGCTCGCCATAGCCCTTGTCGCGGAAGGTCCTGACCAGCTCCTGCGCCAGCGGGTTGTCGGGATAGGCGCCGTAGTACCAGTGGAAGCCCGACCAGTAGTTCTTCGGCGTGCGCCCCTTGAGCGCGGCCGCCGACTGGAACTCGCTGCCGGAGGTGTAGATGCCCTTGAGCTGGTCGGTGAGGCCGAACTGGCCTGCCTGCTGCAGGAAGGTCACCTCGTCGGTGCCGCCGAGGCCGACGATCAGCCCGTCGATGCCCTGGCTGACGAGGCGCGCGATCTCGTTGCGGTAGTTGGTGGCGCCGAACTTCACCCAGCTCGTCTCCAGCAGCTCGATCTCGGCGCCGTGGGTGGCCTGATAGGCCTTCGGCAGCCAGTGGCCGGCCGTCTCGATCACCGAGCGCCCGACCTCGTTGTCGGGGGAGATGGAGCCCCAGCGCAGCGCGTCGGGATAGCGGTCGGCCATGAGCTGCGAGCCGGCGCCGATGCGCATGGCGGAGTAGTCGGTGACGCGGAAGTAGTTCTTGCGGAAATCCTGGTGCGTCAGGTTGTTGCCGTGCGAGGCGGCGTTGATGAAGACGGAGTCCAGCTCCTCCATCACGCCACCCAGCGCCAGCGCCACGCCGCTCGACAGCACGCCGGCGAAGATGTGCACGCCGTCGGCGGCGAGCTCGCGTGCCGTGGCGACGCCGATCTCGGGCTTCAGCCCGTCGTCGCGCACCACGATCTCGATCTGGCGGCCGTCGATGCCGCCCTCGGCGTTGATCTTCTCGGCCGCGATCTGCATGCCGCGGGCATGGGCCTCGCCGAACAGGCTGTAGCCGCCGACGAGGCTGGTGATGCAGCCGATGCGGATCGGCGCCGACTGGCCGATGGCCGGCATCGGCAGGCCGGCGAGCGCTGTGGCGCCGAGCGCGCCGCCGACGAATTCGCGTCTGTTGAGTCTCATCGTTTCCTCCCGTTCGAGACCAGGCACGTGCCTGTCCTTCGCTGCTGCCCGGCGCTAGCCGCCGGATTTGCCGAGCTTCTCCTTCATCGCCCTCACCGCGTCGCGATGCTCGGCCGTGCGCACGGAGAGCGATTCGTAGGCGATGCCGGGGTCCATCAGCGCATGGGCGATGCGCTTCAATTCGAGATTGACCGTCACCTTGGTCCAGCGGATCGCCTGCGTCGCGCCGGCGAGGAGCTCGTCGCAGAAGGCGTCGACCCGCGCGTCGAGCTCCGCATCCGGCACCGCATGGTTGACGAGGCCGATCTCGGCGGCGCGCGTCGCCGTCAGCAGCGCGCCGGTCATGAGAAACTCCTTGGCGCGGGCGAAGCCGACGAGCTGCGGCCAGATCACCGCCCCGCCGTCGCCGGCGACGAGGCCGACCTTGACGTGGGGATCGCCGATGCGGGCGCGCTCGGCGGCGAAGATCACGTCGCACAGAAGCGCCAGCGTCGCGCCGAGACCCACCGCCGCGCCGTTGACCCTGGCGATCACCGGCTTCTCGATGTCGAGCAGGGTGAAGACGATGCGCTTGGCGTCCGCCGCCTCGCGGTCGAACTTGCGCGGATCGGCGATCGACGCCTCCATGTGCTCGAGATCGCCGCCGGCGGAAAAGGCGCGGCCCGCGCCCGTCAGCACGATCACGTCGGAGTCCGGGTCGGCGGCCGCGAAGCGCAGCGCCTCGACGATCTCGACATGCATGGCGGCATCGAAGGCGTTGAGCGCATCGGGCCGGTTCAGCGTCACGGTCAGCAGCCGGCCGCGCCGCGCGAGCAGGATGGTGTCGAAATGCGGCAATCCGCTCATGCGGCCCTCCATCGCCGCGCCGAGGCGGCCCGGTAGTTGGCGCCCGCCCCGCCCAGCGCCGAGCGCAGCAGGCGCGCGCGATAGGTCCAGCGGTGCAGCGGATGCTCCAGCGTCAGGCCCATCGCGCCCATGAACTGGTGCAGGTCGTAGACGATGCGCGTCGAGGCGTCCTGCACGTGGCCGAGCGCAAGCGCGGCGTCGGCGGGATCGCGGCTCTGCGCCGCCTTCAGCACCAGGAAATAGCTCGCCTCGATCTTGGTCGCCGCCGCGGCGAGGCGATGCTGGATCACCTGGAAGCTGCCGAGCGGGCGGCCGAACTGGTGGCGGTCGCGCACATGGGCGACGACGGCGTCGAGGCCGCCCTTGAGGCAGCCCGCCATCTCCGCGGCGAGCGCGACGCGCCAGGTGTCGCGCACGGTCGCGGGGTCGGCGTCGAGCGGGCGGAACCCGGCCTCGCCCCGCCTCAGCGTGCCCATCGGATAGGCGAAGATGTTCTCCACGGTCTCGACCGCGCCGTCGCCGAGGACAGCGGCGCGCACGCCCTCCCCGGACAGGAGGATCGCCGAGCGCGCGACCGGAAGGAAGGGCGCGGGGCGGCCGGCATCCTCGATCACCGCCACCGGGCGCGGCAGGTCGGGCGCACAGAGCGGCCGCAGCATCGACGAGGCCGCGCATTCCACCAGCACCGGCAGGCCGGCGAGCCGATAGGTCATCGCGGCGGCGGTGACGAGGCCGAGCGTCTCCTCCGCTGCGCAGTCGAAGAAGCCGTTCCGTTCGAGGAGCGCGTCGAGCCCGGCCGACCAGTCGAAGCGCTCCCAGCCCGGCGCCGGCTTCCACGCGGCCTCCGGCGCCTGCGCGAGCTGGTCGAGAACCGCCAGGAACGCGGCCTGATCCTCGTTGGGGGCAAAGCGCATCAGGAGGCTTCCCTCGGGAGTTCGAGCCAGTTGCGGGCGATAAGCCCGAGCTGGATCTCGGCCGCGCCGGCGGCGATGCTGGTGACGATGGCGCGCTCGTGATGCGCCAGATGGGCGGGATGGTCCAGGCCCGCGAAGGTGTCGGGCAGGAAATCGAGCCCGAAATCGGTGACGGCGTTGTCGGCCTCGGCGACCGCGACGCGGGCGATGCTCGCCTCCGCCCCGACCGCCTCGCCCCGCGCGCGCTTGTCCACGGCGCGGTAGACGAGGAGCCGCGCCGTGGAC
>JACZJD010000160.1 GCA_014860725.1 Aquamicrobium sp. | reverse complement strand
GCCTTGGGGTCCTTGCGGTCGGCCAAGGCGAGGAAGAGCAACGGCTGGCGCTCGGGCGTCGCCTTGCCCAGCTCGGCGATCACCGCGTCCGTGGCCTCGGGGCCGGGCAGCTCGCGCGCCACGCGCAGGCCGAGGTGGAAGAGAGCCTTGTCGGCCGACTTCAACTGCTCGACGAGGAGCGGCACACCGGCGGCCCCTCGGGCGAGGATGGCCCCGCGGATGCCTTCGCGCACCCGCGCCAGCCAGTGCGCATGGGCCGGGTCCCATATCTCGTAGGTGAGGCCGGCGTCGAAGGCGTAGGCGCGCTGCTCGTCGGGCAGCATGATCTGTCGGCGCGTCGCGCCGATGTCGCGCTGCATCTGGCGGATGATCGCCGGGTTCGGGATGTCGGACAGGCGGCTGGTGATGTTGGCGATGTCGGTCTCGATCGTCGCCGTCCTGGCAAACAGGCTGTCGAGGTTGACCTCGACGCCCGACAGCCGGCCTTCGACTTCGAACAGGCTCTTCGCCCGCCACCGCTCGCCGGGCTCGATGGTGGTCACGCCGGTGGTCTTGAGCAGCACCATCGCGATGCAGGCATCGGTCTCGGCGATCGCCGGCTTGAGTGCCGGCGGCGGCGCGGCGTTGCCCTGCTGCACGACGACGTTGACCCGGCGCTCCAGCCGCTTCGGCGTGGCGCGGTTGACCGGGATCGAGGTCTCGGGGTCCTCGCTCGTCTCGAAATTGCGGTTGACGGCGACCGTCACCTCCTCGCCGCGCAGGATCAGCGCCACCCAGCGCTCATCGCTCGGCGCGATCGGGATGTAGACCTGCAGGTTGATGTCGACGGCCGCGTCCTGGCTGAAGACCTTGTCGCCCGCCAGATAACGGCCGACCGAAACCGTCACCTCCTGGGCGGACTTCTGCGCCACGGTGAAGGCCGCCCAGTGAGCCGGATAGCCGATCGCGTCGTTGATGACGGAATCGAGCGCCGCCATCGCATGCTCGCCGATGTCGTTCCAGTCACCGTGCTCCGCGATCTCTGCATCGTCGAAAAGGACGCGCTTCATGCTGTGCTCCTCTATAGGCGGGGGCGGTGGATGAAACCACCGAATTTCGTGGTGCCATCCATCGGCAGCGCGTCGCCGAAGCGGGCGCGCCGGCGGTGGGCGAAAGTGACCGAGTAGAGCGTCGCCGGCTCCTTCGAGATCGACATGGCGATCTTTGCCCGGCGCAGCGGCTCGAGGCTCACGCGGGTGAGCGCTGCCCTGCCGATCGCCGACCGCCCGATCACGAAGGCGTTGGCCGGGCGCTGGAGCGGCACCTTGACGATGTAGTGGGCGACCATCGGCCGGTGCGCGATCGGGCGGACGCCGATGGCCGAGCGGCCGAGGACGAAGCGCGCCGGGTGGGCGATCAGCCATGTGATCTCGCCATCGACATAGTCGAGGAACCGGCGCAGGCCCTCCCGCGTGCCCTTCACCGCAGCCAGCTCGAGCGCATCGGCCACCATCTGCCGCTTGCGCTGCAGCGACCAGTCGTCGAACCACAGATCGACGCTCTCATGCGCGGCGAGGAACGGCAGGAAGGCCACCGGCGTCGTTGCCGGATCCATGATCTCGGCGAACGGCACCGGCAGCGTGTCCGACATCGCGTCGGCCGCGGCGCGCTCGAACGGCCGCGCGTTGCCCGGCAGGAGGGCTCGGGCGGAGGTCACGGCGCCACCTCGACGGAGATCGCGAATTCGGTGCACACCGGGATCGCATAGGGGTGTGCGGCGATGTCGCCGGCCGGAGCGGCGTGGCCAACGTTGACGATGCTCGGACCGAAGGCCGCGCCCGCGATCAGATCGCGCGGAACCGCTGCGCCGATCATCATGCGCGACAGCGCGACGGCGCGCACCCGCGCCTCGGCCTCCGCGCGCACGAGCTCGGCATCCGGCCCGACCGGCACGAGGATCTTCTGCTCGACCCGATACTCGACGCGGGTCGCCGGGATGACGGCCACGCCGACCGCCTCGGGCTTGACGTGCGGATGCAGCACCGCGGCCTGGACGGCGGCGATCTGCTCCGGCGTCGGGTCCGCGCCCTCGCTGCCGGCGATCACCACGTCGGTATCGCCGACGCGGCCATGCACAGCACGGCCGTTCACGCGCGCATCGGCAAGGGTGGGTGCGGCCGTCCACGCCTCATAGAGGTAGCGGCCGGCCGAGCCCGCCGAGGGGCGGTCGAAGGAAAGCAGGTAGCGACGCAGCAGCGCCGCGTCGGTCTCCATCACCGCGGGCTGGCCTTCCGACGCCGGCACCACGACCAGGCGCGCGATGCCCTGGCGCGCGACGACGTTGTCGAGGTTGGAGCCGGTCGCCCGCGGCGCGAGCAGCGCCTTGATGCCGTCGTTGACCCGGCGGCGGTCGAGCAGGCGCAGATAGGTGTCGGCCTGGCCGAGAATGACGATCGGGTCCGTCTCAAGCGCGCCCACGTCGTAGGCGGGCAGCGACGGGTCGATCTCGCGCATCTCGTCCCACGACGCCTGAAACCGCGCCATGAAGGCGTCGAGCATCGTCTCGAAGTCGAGCGGCTCGATCGCGTCCGGGAAAGGCAGGCGCGACAGGTCGATGGCGGTCGGGGCCTGGGCGGTCATGTCAGCGTGCCTCGCGAAAATGCCGCGGTGCGGTCCTCGCGGATCGAGAAGTCGCCGAGGTGGCCGCGCGGGTAGTAGTCGCCGGTGAGCAGGAACATGAACCGGCCGGTGCGGCCGTTCTCGACCAGCTCGATCGTGCGCAGGTTGAAGCCCGGTTCGCCGCCGTCCGGGTCGCTCAGCGCCGAGGCGATGGCGACATAGGCGCGGAAGATCGTGCCGGCGTCGGCGTTCTCGTCCTGCAGCTCGAGCACGCCGGCACCGAGGTGACGTCGCATGACGCGGGAGGCGACGCGCGTGGTCAGGCCCTTGCCGATCGACTGGGCGCAATGGTCCCAGCCGGTCAGCACCGCACCCGTCCGGGCGTCGATCCCCGCGCGCATCTATTCGCCCTGGCTGTCGCCGGCCGGCGCGTCGGCCTTCGTCTTCGCCGTGCGGGCCGGCGCGGCCTTGCGGCCCTCGGGCCGCTCGATCTCGCCCGCCTGGAGCGGGTAGAACGCCTGCTCCTCGGTCAGCTTCAGCGTCTTGCCGGCCCCCGGACTGCGCATGCCGGCGACGAACGCGCCGGCCTTTTCCGTCACCGTAAAGTCCTTTTCATCGGCCATTCAAAGCTCCTTTCTAGCCCTTTGCATTCGGCAGTCCGGTCAGCGCGCCGCCCGGCGTGACGTCGTGGTGCCTGTGCGTGTCGCCTATGTTGCGTTCGTTGTGGCTCACGCTCGGCCCCACGATCTCGACCGGCCCTTCCAGGCGGATTTTTCCGTCGACGATGCGGATGGCGCAGCCGTCATGCGCGAGCGCCAGCTCCTCGCCCTCGGCCGGCGACGGCGCGTCCTGTGTGTAGCCGTCGCGGATGGCGAGCGAGTGCGTGCCGATATCGCCGTTGGGCGAGAGGAGCCGCATCGGATCGCCCACGGCGACGGGGAAGCGCGAGCCCGTCGCGCCGGCCATCTCCTGCACCTGCACCCATGGCGACAGGAACTTCCTGCCGCTGGCGTCCGGCGGCCCCAGCTCGAGCCGCACGCGGTCGCCGTCGACCTCGGCAACGCGGCCGGACATCACCATCGACGACATGCGGCGATTCAGATCCTCGACGGACTTCAGAACCTGCCTGAAGGCGCGGGCGACGCGCTGATCGGCGAGACGGCTACTCATCGTCGCCGGCCTCCGGTTCCTCGTCGGGCGGCGTCGGCGCAGCCACCAGCTCCTCGCCGAGATACAGGCCCTCGACGACGGTGCCGTCCTCGCCGAAGACATCGGCGCCCAGGCGGCGCAGCGACTGCGTCCACTCGACCGCGATGATCGCGACCGCCCGCTGCCTGAGCTTCAGCCCGACCACCGGCTGGATTTCGACGGCCTGCGGCGCTTCGAGCTGCGTCAGGCCCCAGAGCTGCGAGGTATGCAGCAGCGCGGCGATGGCCTCGGCGATCGCCCAGGCGCGCGCATCGCGCTCGTTGCCGTCGGTGACCACGAAGGCCGCGCAGGAGAGCGTGGCCTCACCCTGGCCGTTCGCGAGCGGCTTGGCTTTCGCCCTCAGCACCGCGACGCGCACGGCCGGCGACGGGATCACGGTGCGCTCGAGCTCGTCCAGGTCGAAGCGGCCGAACTGCTCCTCGCAGCTCCGCAGCGCCGGCATGGCCGCCCGGATGGCGGCGACCACCGCGCCGCGGAACTGGTTGATGCGGGCGGCCGGCGCGCTCACTGGATCAGCCTCCCGACCCAGTCCTCGGCCGCGTCGACGATCTCGTTCTGGTTGTCGGCCGACAGCCCGACATAGGGACGCGCCGGCATGCGCACGCGCATCGAGAAGACGAGACGGTTGCCGAGCTGGAACGCCAGCATGCGCGCGGTCTTCGGCACGATCTCGCCGCCCTCCTGATGGATGCGCGCATAAGGCAGGCCGGTGCCGACCTGGACACTCTCCTCGCTGGCGGCGTAGTCGATCGAGCGCGACAGTGCGCCGGAGGCATAGAGGAGCGGCGTGCCGGCGATGTTCGCCCGCCACGCGCTGCCGTCCGGCGCCGTCTTCTCCTCCTCGATGCGGCGGCGCGTCTGTTCTTGGACGAGCCGGCCGATGCCCTCCATGAGCTCGATGCGCGGCGCGTCGGCGAGGCCGTCGATTTTCAGCAGCGCCTCGTCGAGGCCGGTCGATGTGATTTCGAGCGCGACGCCGCTCATGGCCCGTACCTCATGGCAGGGTCCGCCGCGAGAACAGCCGCTCGTTGGCCGAGAACGCCGCGCCGCCCGTCGACACGTCGGGATCGGACGAGACGGAAGGCTCGTCGGCGCCGAGGCCGGCCTTGCCCTCGGCGATGCGCTCGAGGAGGCGGACGGCGTGCTTGTAGCGGTCCTCGATCGTCGCGGTCAGGGACGTGTGGCGCACGGCGATGTTGTAGACGGCGATATTGACGCAAGGCGTCTGTAGCGCCAGCGGCTCGCCGGCGATCGGCGTCGGGTAGCGGGCCGACAGGTGCGAGTCGATCTCGGCCGACGCCTGCTCGAGCGCCGAGGCGAAGGCGGTGTCGGCGTCGACGTCGGGCGGCAGGAGGCCGGCGACGAAGTCCTCGCCCCACAGCTCCTCCACCTTCGCCTTGGTCGCATAGGCCATGTCACGCCTCGGATGATATGTGGCCGGCCGCCCCGCCGCTGCAGCCGGCCCTCGTGATCGCGCCTGTCGGCGGGCGCGCCGGGGTATTCGTCAGTGCTTGGCCGAGCCGCGTTTCAGCAGGAATCTGGCTTCGACGTCGTCGACCGTGTCGGGCAGAGGCGTGCCGGGCCCATAGGTGACGCCGAGATGCCGGACCTCCTGCGCGGCGACCAGCGGACGCCGAACGATCTGGTCGACCAGCTCGGCGGCGGCC
>JACZJD010000159.1 GCA_014860725.1 Aquamicrobium sp. | reverse complement strand
TCGCCGAGGTCCGGGCCGGGGCGACGCTGCTCTACGATTCCGACCCGGCCGAGGAGGAGGCCGAGACCGAGCTGAAGGCCTCGGCCATGCTCGCGGCGATCCGCGAGGCGTCGGCCGGCAATGCCGCGGCCGCGACGCGCGAGGGCGCGAAGGTGGGCGAGGGCGTGTCGATCCTTCTCGTCGATCACGAGGATTCCTTCGTCCACACGCTCGCCAACTATTTCCGCCAGACCGGGGCCAAGGTCTCGACCGTGCGCACGCCGGTGCCGGAGGAGGTGTTCGAGCGGCTGGACCCCGACCTGGTCGTGCTGTCGCCGGGGCCGGGAACCCCGAAGGACTTCGACTGCAAGGCCACCATCGACAAGGTCCGCGCGCGCAAGCTGCCGATCTTCGGCGTCTGCCTCGGCCTGCAGGCGCTCGCCGAAGCCTATGGCGGCGAGCTGCGCCAGCTGCGCGAGCCCATGCACGGGAAGCCGTCGCGCATCCGCATCGCCAAGCCCGGCAGCGTCTTCTCCGGCCTGCCGAAGGAGATCACCGTCGGCCGCTACCACTCGATCTTCGCCGATCCGGTGCGGCTGCCCGACGAGTTCCTCGTCACGGCCGAGACCGAGGACGGCGTCATCATGGCGTTCGAGCACAGGCACGAGCCGGTGGCGGCGGTGCAGTTCCATCCCGAATCGATCATGACGCTCGGCCACAATGCCGGGATGCGGATGATCGAGAACGTGGTGGCGCATCTGCCGCGTCGGGCGAAGGTGAAGGCGGCGTGAGGGCAGGGGCTCGTGCGGAATGAGACGACATCCCCTTCTCCCCGCCTGCGGGGAGAAGGTGGCCCGAAGGGCCGGATGAGGGGCGGAGCCCGCCCTGCCATGCCGGCTCTGCCCCTCGTCTGCCTGCCGGCATCCCCGTCATGACCGACAAGCAGAACATCCGCCGGCTCGCCGCATGGTCGATTGTCGTCGCGCTCGGCGTGATGCTGCTGAAGTTCGTCGCCTGGCGGATGACCGGCTCGGTCGCGCTCTATTCCGATGCGCTCGAATCCATCGTCAACGTCATCGCCGCCGCCGCCGCCCTGTGGGCGATCTCGGTCAGCCACAAGCCGGCAGACAGCGATCACCAGTTCGGCCACCACAAGGCCGAATATTTCTCGGCCGTGCTCGAAGGCGTGCTGATCGTCGTCGCCGCCCTGCTCATCATGGCCGAGGTCTGGCAGGCGTGGCAGAACCCGCGGCCGCTCGAGCAGGCCTGGGAGGGCCTTGCCGTCAACGGCTTCGCCGCGGCGATCAACGGCGTGTGGGCGCTGCTCCTCATCCGCGCCGGCAAGCGCGAGCGGTCGCCGGCGCTCGAGGCCGACGGCCGCCACGTCATGACCGACGTCATCACCTCGGTCGGCGTTATCGCCGGCCTCGTCGGCGCGGTGCTCACCGGCTGGCACCTGCTCGACCCGCTCTTGGCGCTGATCGTCGCGCTCAACATCCTGTGGCAGGGCTGGCGCGTCATCGGCTCGTCGCTCGACGGGCTGATGGACCGGGCCGTTCCGGTCGGGGAGACGATGCGCATCCGCGACATCATCTCGGCCAACTCGAAGGGCGCGCTGGAGGTCCACGACCTCAAGACCCGCATCGCCGGGCGTGCCACCTTCATCGAGTTCCACATGGTGGTCGACGCCGCCATGTCGGTCGGCGACAGCCACGCCATCTGCGACCGCATCGAGGACGCGCTGAAGGCGGAAATCCCCTCCGTGCGCGTCGTCATCCATGTCGAGCCCGACGACGAGGCCAAGCTGCCGCCCGGCACCGGCGCGGTGCCCTTCGCCTGATTTCCCGCAGTTTGCCTGATTTCCCGCAGTTTGATCGTGAGCAAGTCGCCGCGTCCGCGGCCGCCCTATGATGCGTGACGGGTGGACGGTGCAGGTGTGCGGTCGAGCGCAACGGAACGGAAGCGAGACAGATGAAGACGAACGCGAAGTCACTGGTGACGGGATTTGCCCTCCTGGCCGCGGCGTGGGCCATGTCGGCCGGCGCGGGCGCCGCGGGCGAGGCCGTCACGGTCTACAAGACGCCGTGGTGCGGCTGCTGCCACGAATGGGCGCAGGCGCTGGAGGATGCGGGCTACCGCGTCAAGACCGTCGATCTCGAGGACCTGTCGCAGGTGCGCCAGCAGGCCGGCGTGCCGTCGGACATGCTGAGCTGCCACATCGCGGCGGCGGGTGGCTACTTCCTCGAAGGCCACGTGCCGCTTGAGGCGATCGGCACGCTGCTGGCCGAGCGGCCGGACGTCGCCGGCCTCGCCGTGCCCGGCATGCCGCAGGGCGCGCTCGGCATGAGCGGCGACCCCGAGCCCTACGACGTCTACGCCGTGCCGCGCGACCCGAAGGCCGAGCCCTACGTCTTTCTCAGCGTCGGCGGGTAAGCCGGCGCAGCGGGCATCGGAGGGTACTTCCCTTCCGTCGCTGCGCAGCAGTTTTCCTGCAATAGTGTGTGCACTTGTAGATACAGCATGCTAACCTCTACCGGATGAATGCAGCCGGCGCATGAGGTGATCCGCATTCATCGGTTTGCTTCGCCCTTGAAACGGTGAAAATCGACGCATGCAGAACGATCCCGGCACACACGGGCTTTGGGAAAAGACCGCGCCGGCCGCGCCGCCGGCGGGCGCGCTTGCCGGAGAGCTGCGCGCCGACGTGGTCGTCGTC
>JACZJD010000158.1 GCA_014860725.1 Aquamicrobium sp. | reverse complement strand
GCGGCGACCGCCTCGCCCTCGCGCGCCACGATGTCCCTGATCCTGCCGCCGGTGCGTGCCGAGATGTCGATGGACACGGCCTCGATGCGGCCGTTGCCCCAGGCGATGCCCGCCGGCAGCGGGTCCTCGCCCAGCCGCTGGGTGAGCTGCCACCCGACGCCGACGGCGACGATGGCGACGACCGCCCAGAACCAGACATTGCCGAAAAGCGCTTTCATCCGTTCAAGCATCCGGACGGCTTCCTTTCATGATGCGCTGCGGCGACGCCACGCGCTGTTCGGAAATCTGTTGGCCTGCGGAGATGCCCCGGCGAAAGGCTCGTCTCGCTGCCGTTGGTACAACGCCATGCCCCAGGAACTCAAGGCGCGATGCCGCCGCACCGGCCGGCCGCGGCATCCGCATCCGCGCGGGCGGCGTCGATCCTCCCGCTTTGCCGGATAAAGAGGGGTCCGCGTTGCGGCGCTCGAAGCGGTGCGGAAAGCGCGGGCTTTCTAGATGAATTTTTCTCCGAAGGCGGAAAAGGCAGCGTTTGCATTTCTCCAATGCCCGGCTGGAGCCCAATAGATTGGAAATATCGGTCCCCGGAGAGATTTTCCATGAAGCGCTTCCTCATCATCGGCGCCGCCCTGGCCGGCCTGCTCGCAGGTCCCGCGCAGGCCCAGTCGCCCGACACGATCCTCAACGCCTCCTACGACATCGCGCGCGAGCTGTTCGCGAGCGTCAACGAAGCCTTCGTGGCCGCGAACCCCGGCAAGACGGTCGACCAGTCGCATGGCGGCTCGTCGCGTCAGGCCCGCGCCATCCTCGAGGGGCTTGAGGCCGACGTCGTTACCTTCAACCAGGTCACGGACATCGACGCGCTGGTCAAGGGCGGCTTCGTCTCCGCCGACTGGCAGAGCGAGTTCCCGAACCAGGCCTCGCCCTACTACTCGCTGCCGGCCTTCCTCGTGCGCGCCGGCAACCCCAAGAACATCAGGGACTGGGACGACCTCGTGCGAGACGACGTGAAGATCGTCTTCCCGAATCCCAAGACCTCGGGCAATGCGCGCTACACCTATCTCGCCGCCACCGCCTACGCCAAAGAGGCCTTCGACGGCGACGAGGACAAGGTGATCGCCTTCATCGACAAGATCTTCGACAACGTGCCGGTGTTCGACACCGGCGGCCGGGCGGCCACCACCACCTTCGTCGAGCGCGAGATCGGCGACGTGCTCATCACCTTCGAGGCCGAGACGCGCGGCATCGCCAAGGAGTTCGGCGAGGACAAGTTCGACATCGTCGTGCCGTCGGTCAGCCTGCTGGCCGAGTTCCCGGTCGCCATCGTCGACAAGGTGGTGGACAAGCGCGGCTCGCGCGACTTCGCCAAGGCCTATCTCGACTTCCTCTACTCGCCCGAGGGCCAGACGATCATCGCCGGGCACGGCAACCGCGTGAACGACCCGGCCGTCGCCGAGACGTTCAAGGACCGGTTCCCCGAGGTGCGCCTCGTCACCGTCGAGGACGTCTTCGGCGGCTGGGACAAGGTCCAGGAAGAGCACTTCGCCGCCGGCGCGCTGCTCGACAGCATCTACGGCGAGCGCTGAACCTTCGCCTGAACGCAAGGCCGGCCGGCGGACGCGACGTCCGCCGGCCATTGCCGTTGAGCAGGCCGCGACAAGACGGCCGCCCCGGGGATAGTGGCTCGGGGGATAGTGGGGAGACGAATTTGCGACGTCGCGTTCTGCCGGGTCTGCCGCTTTCGCTCGGCATCACCCTCCTCTATGTCGGCCTCATCATCGCGCTGCCCATCGGCGCGCTGATCTTCAAGGCGGCGAGCCTCGGCCCGGAGGACTACTGGCGCATCGTCAGCTCCGGCCGGGCGCTGGCGAGCTACCGCGTCACCATCCTGAGCGCCGCCGCCGCGACCGCGTTCAACCTCGTCTTCGGGCTGGCGCTCGCCTGGGTGCTGGCGCGCTATTCCTTTCCCGGCAAGCGCCTCGTCGACGCCGTGGTCGACCTGCCCTTCGCGCTGCCGACCGCGGTGGCCGGCATCGCGCTGACCACGCTGTTCGCGGCCAATGGCTGGTTCGGCAGCATTCTCGCCGAGGCCGGCATCCGCGTCGCCTATACGCCGCTCGGCATCATGATCGCGATGTTCTTCACCAGCCTGCCCTTCGTGGTCCGCACGGTCCAGCCGGTGCTGGAGGATCTGGACCCCGCGCTGGAGGAGGCCGCGCAGTCGCTCGGCGGCTCGGACGCCTCGATCTTCCTGCGCGTCATCCTGCCGCTTCTCGCCCCGGCGCTTCTCGCCGGCGTCTCGCTCTCCTTCGCGCGCAGCCTCGGCGAGTTCGGGGCCATCATCTTCATCGCCGGCAACCAGCCGTTCCAGACCGAGATCACGGCGCTCCTCGCCTTCATCCGGCTGGAGGAGTACGACTATCAGGCCGCCGCCGCGATCGCCTCGGTGCTGCTCTTCACCGCCTTCGTCATGCTGGCCGTGACCAACATCCTGCAGGCGCGGGCGCTGCGCTACACGGCGAGGGGGTGACGATGACGCACTCTTCCCGCGCAAGGCCGCCCCGCGTCGGCGACACGCCCACCGTGCGCCGCACGCTGATCGCCTTCGTGCTCGTCGTCGGCGCGCTGCTGGTGGTGGCGCCCCTCGCCGTGATCTTCACGCAGGCCTTCCGGCTCGGCGTTTCGACCTTCGCCGCCAACATCGCCCACCCGGACACGCGCCATGCCATCATGCTGACCGTGCTGACGGCGCTGATCGCGGTGCCGGTCAACACCGCCTTCGGCGTCGCCGCCGCATGGGCGATCACCAAGTTCGATTTCCGGGGCAAGCGCGCGCTCACCGTCGTCATCGAGATTCCGTTCTCGATCTCGCCCATCGTCGCCGGCGTCGCCTATCTCTTCGTCTACGGCCTGCAGGGCCTGTTCGGCCCGGCCTTGCAGGCGGCCGAGATCAAGGTGCTGTTCGCGCTGCCCGGCATTGTGCTCGCCTCGATGTTCGTCACCGCGCCCTTCGTCGCGCGCGAGCTCATCCCGCTGATGCAGGCGCAGGGGCGCGATCTGGAGGAGGCCGCGACCTCGCTGGGCGCGAGCGGATGGCGCACCTTCTTTTCCGTCACCCTGCCGAACATCCGCTGGGCGCTGCTCTACGGCGTGGTGCTGTGCAACGCCCGCGTCATGGGCGAGTTCGGGGCGGTCTCGGTCGTCTCGGGCAACATACGCGGCCAGACCAACACGCTGCCGCTGCATGTCGAACTGCTCTACCACGACTACAACACGGTCGGCGCCTTCGCCGCGGCGTCGATCCTCACTCTGCTCGCGCTCGTCACCATCGTCGCCAAGGTGCTCCTGGAGCGCCAGGGCGCCGGCCGCGTGCGCCGTCCCTCCCTTGCCGCCTCCGCACCTGCCGAAGGAACGAAGCCATGAAGATCACGCTCGACAAGGTGGTGAAGACCTTCGACACGTTCCGCGCCGTCCATGGCGTGTCGCTTACGATCGGCAGCGGCGAGCTGATGGCGCTGCTCGGCCCCTCCGGCTCGGGCAAGACCACGATCCTGCGCATGGTCGCCGGGCTCGAATATGCCGATGGCGGTACCATCCGCTTCGGCGATCGCGACGCGACCAACATTCCGGTGCGCGAGCGCGGCGTCGGCTTCGTCTTCCAGCACTACGCGCTGTTCCCGCACATGACGGTCGCCGAGAACGTCGCCTTCGGCATGAAGGTGTCGAAGACGAAGCGTGGCCGCGCCGAGATCGAGGCGCGCGTCGCCGAGCTCCTCTCGCTGATGAAGCTCGACGGCCTCGGCGGCCGCTATCCCGGCCAGATTTCCGGCGGCCAGCGCCAGCGCGTGGCGCTGGCTCGCGCGCTCGCCGTCGATCCGAAGGTGCTGCTCCTCGACGAGCCGTTCGGCGCGCTCGACGCCAATGTCCGCCGCGAGCTGCGCCGCTGGCTGCGCGAAATCCACGACGAGCTCGGCATCACCACGCTCTTCGTCACCCACGATCAGGAGGAGGCGCTCGACCTCGCCGACCGCGTGGTGATCCTCGACCACGGCCGCATCGTGCAGGAAGGGACGCCGCAGGAGGTGTGCCGCGCGCCGGCTTCGGCCTTCGTCACCCGCTTCCTCGGCGACGCCAACCGGCTGGTCGCCGAGGTGCGCGGCGGGCGGGCGCTCCTTGCCGGCGGCAGCGTCGATGCGGCG
>JACZJD010000019.1 GCA_014860725.1 Aquamicrobium sp. | reverse complement strand
GTCCTCGCCGGAGCCGGCCGTGAGCTCCGATCCGCACGAAAGCCTCGACCCGCGCGAGGACGAGGCGCCGCAGGCGCACGCGCCCGCCGTCCCGATTTTCGAGGAGCATCTGCGGGAGTCCGTCGCGCATCTGCGCCCGGTGACGCCCGCTTCCGTCGAAGCCGCCCCGGCCGAAGCTGCCTCGACCGAGATCAGGCCGTCGCTGATTTCCGACCATGCCGGCCGTCAGGTCGCGGCCGCCTTCGGCGAGCTTTCCGAGGCGTTCGCCGCCAGCCGCCGCCGCTCCTTCGACGAGGTGGCCGAGGAGATGCTGCGCCCGATGCTGCAGGAATGGCTCGACAACAACCTGCCGACGCTGGTCGAGAGGCTGGTGCGCGAGGAGATCGAGCGCGTCGCGCGCGGCGGCTGAGGTCGAGCGACCCGCGGGATTGGAGACGCCGCCTTCCGGGCGGCGTTTTCGTGCGGGAAGGTCCGGCCGGCGGGGGGCGCAGTTGACTTGGCCCCGCCCTTCCGGTTTACACCCGGCATAACTGCCCGGAAATTCGGATCTCTCCCCATGCTCGACAAGACCTACGACGCCAAGGCCGTCGAACCCAGGATCGCCAAGGCCTGGGAGGCGGCGGACGCATTCGCCGCCGGAGCCGGCTCGCAGCCGGGCGCCGAGACCTTCGCCATCGTCATCCCGCCGCCGAACGTCACCGGCTCGCTGCATATGGGCCGCGCGCTCAACAACACGCTGCAGGATATCCTCGTCCGGTTCGAGCGCATGCGCGGCAAGAACGTGCTGTGGCAGCCGGGCATGGACCATGCCGGCATCGCCACCCAGATGGTGGTCGAGCGGCAGCTGACGGAGAAGCAGATCCACCGCCGCGACCTGACGCGCGAGGAATTCATCGACAAGGTCTGGGAGTGGAAGGCCGAATCCGGCGGCATGATCTTCAACCAGCTGAAGCGGCTCGGTGCCTCCTGCGACTGGTCGCGCGAGCGCTTCACCATGGACGAGGGCCTGTCGGCGGCGGTGCTCGAGGTCTTCGTCACGCTCTACAAGGAAGGGCTGATCTACAAGGACAAGCGGCTGGTCAACTGGGACCCGAAGCTCCTGACCGCGATCTCCGACCTCGAGGTCGAGCAGGTCGATCTCGACGGCAATCTCTGGCACTTCCGCTATCCCGTCGAGGGCGCGACCTACGATCCGCTCGATCCGTCGACCTACATCACCGTCGCCACGACGCGGCCGGAGACGATGCTGGGCGACACGGGCGTTGCCGTCCATCCCGACGACGCGCGCTACACCCGTCTCGTCGGCAAGCATGCGCTGTTGCCGATCGTCGGCCGCCGCATCAGAATCGTCGCGGACGAGTATTCCGACCCGGAGAAGGGCACCGGCGCGGTCAAGATCACCCCGGCGCACGACTTCAACGACTTCGAGGTCGGCAAGCGCCATGGCCTGCGCATGGTCAATGTGCTGAATGTCGATGCGACGATAAACATCAAGGATAACGACGATTTCCTTGAAGATATTGAAGTGACGCCTCAGCGCGAGGCGGTGTGGAACCAACTGCACGGCCTCGACCGGTTCGAGGCGCGCAAGCTCGTCGTCGCGATCATGGAGGAGGGCGGCTTCCTCGAGAAGGTCGAGCCGCACCGTCACATGGTGCCGCACGGCGACCGCGGCGGCGTGCCGATCGAGCCGTTCCTGACCGACCAGTGGTACGTCGACGCGAAGACGCTGGCGGAGCCGGCCATCGCCGCCGTGCGCGAGGGCCGCACCACCTTCGTGCCGAAGAACTGGGAAAAGACCTATTTCGAGTGGATGGAGAACATTCAGCCCTGGTGCGTGTCGCGCCAGCTGTGGTGGGGCCATCAGATCCCGGCCTGGTACGGGCCGGACGGCCACGTCTTCGTCGCCAAGACCGAGAAGGAGGCGCTGGACGAGGCGGTCGAATACTACCTCGCGCTCGAAGGGCCGTGGAAGGCGTGGGTCGAGGACAAGCTGGAGAACTTCGAGCCGGGCGACATCCTCACCCGCGACGAGGACGTGCTCGACACCTGGTTCTCCTCGGCGCTGTGGCCGTTCTCGACGCTCGGCTGGCCGGAGAAGACGAAGGAGCTCGACACCTACTACCAGACCGACGTCCTCGTCACCGGCTTCGACATCATCTTCTTCTGGGTCGCCCGCATGATGATGATGGGCCTGCACTTCATGAAGGAGGAGCCGTTCCACACCGTCTACGTGCATGCGCTGGTGCGCGACAAGCACGGCGCCAAGATGTCGAAGTCCAAGGGCAACGTCATCGACCCGCTGGAGCTGATCGACGAGTACGGCGCGGACGCGCTGCGCTTCACGCTCGCCATCATGGCGGCGCAGGGGCGCGACGTGAAGCTCGACCCGGCGCGCGTCGCCGGCTACCGCAATTTCGGCACCAAGCTGTGGAACGCGACCCGCTTCGCCGAGATGAACGGCGTGAAGCGCGATCCCGGCTTCCGCCCCGAGGACGCGAAGCTGACGGTCAACCGCTGGGCGCTGACGGAGCTTTCCCGCGCCACCGCCGAGATCACCGCCGGCATCACCGGCTTCCGCTTCAACGAGGCCGCCGCCGCCGCCTACCGCTTCGTCTGGAACCTCGTCTGCGACTGGTATGTCGAGCTTCTGAAGCCGGTCTTCGCCGGCGAGGACGAGGCGGCCAAGGCCGAAAGCCGCGCGGCGATGGCCTACGTTCTCGACGAGATCTACAAGCTGCTGCACCCGATGATGCCGTTCATGACCGAGGAGCTGTGGGCGCAGACCTCGGGCGACGGCGCGCCGCGCCAAACGCTGCTTTGCCATGCGGCATGGCCGATGCCGGATTTCGAGGACGCGGAAGCGGCCGCCGAGATCAACTGGCTGATCGACCTCGTTTCCGG
>JACZJD010000157.1 GCA_014860725.1 Aquamicrobium sp. | reverse complement strand
CCGCCCAGGCCGGCACCCCGCTCGCGGCGACGATGACGGCGAGCGCGACCACGCCGCCGGCCTTGCGCCGCGCGGGCGACTGCGCGGGATCGTTCAGCGCGCGGTCGAGAGCCGCGATCAGCCGCCCGATCCACGTCACCGGATGGCCGACGGCCCGGAACAGACGGTCGGGATAACCGACCGCGGCTTCGGCCAGCAGCGCCAGGAATGCGAGCAGGACGGACATGGGCGGACAGCAACTCCCCGGCGAATCGACAGGCCGCGGCGGCGCGAGCCCGCGCGACGGAGTCGCAGGATTACCGCGCCCCGCGCGCAAATTGCACCCTTCCCGTCGTCGCCGGCGGACGAATTGCGCGGCTCGGGAAAGACCGGGCTGTGGGCGACATGCCGGCACGCCGCAGCCCGGCCGGATCCCCGGGTTGGCGGAATTGACATTCCTTGTGGCGGGTGATTAGCGTCTTTTCCGGAACTGGTTCCGTCATGGATCAAAAGGGAACACGGTCGGCCTCGCGCCGAAACCGGGCTGCCCCCGCAACTGTGACCGCCGAGCCTTCTTCCACGATGCCACTGGCCGCATGCGGCCGGGAAGGCGGAGGAAGGCGATGACGCGGAAGTCAGGAGACCTGCCAGCTCCGGTCACCCATGCCCGGCCACGGGGATTTGGCCAGGCGCGGTCGTCCGTCGTGGTGACACGGAAGTCGTGTTGCCGCGCGCCGGGAACGGCCCCAGGGTGGATCGCCTGCCATTCCTGCCCGTCGTTTCGCCCAGCCCGCGGTTCGAGATGAACCATCGGGGCGAGGCTTCGCCCCGACATAGGGGGCGATATGAAGAAGACCATCCTTGCAACGGGCGCATGCGCGCTCGCCCTGACGGCCGCCGCACAGGCCCAGACCCTGCCGGGCGCCGGCGACGGGGTGACGGTGCTCGACACCATCACCGTGACCACGCCGCTGCGGCGCGTCTCGTCGCTGCAGCGCTCGACCTCGTCGGTGACGATCATCGAGGCCGACGAGATCCGCAAGTCCGCCGCCGTCGACCTGCCGTCGCTGCTCAAGATCCACACCGGCGTGTCCGTGAGCATGAACGGCGGCATCGGCGCGTCGGGGGGCGCGGCCATCCGCGGCACCAAGCCGTCGCAGACGCTGGTGCTGCTGAACGGCGTGCGCATCGGCTCCGCCACCAACGGGTCGGTGTCGCTGTTCAACATCCCCCTCGATTCGATCGAGCGGATCGAGGTGGCCAAGGGCGCCCATTCCGCCCAGTACGGCGCCGACGCCATCGGCGGCATCATCAACGTCATCACCCGGTCGGGCGGCGTCTGCGCCGACGGCGGCAGTTCCTGCACCACGGCGACCCTGGGCGTCATGCATCCGTGGGGCGGCCGCGCGTCGGTCGACACCGCCGGGCGGACGGAAAGCGGCTGGGACTACGCCTTCGGCGGCAGCCTGTTCGGCACGCGCGGCTATGACTTCACCACGCCCGCCTTCAGCGGCAACGAGCCCGACGACGACGGCTTCGGGCAGGCCTCCGGCCACTACTCGGTGTCGAAGGAGTTCGACTGGGGCCGCCTCTATTCCAGCGGGCTGGCCTCGCGGGCGCGCACCCAGTACGACAACCGGCCGCGCGCCGCCGACCCGGTCGGGCTGAACGAGACCGAGACCGACACGCTCGCCGGCAAGATCGGCGTCCGGCTCGACCACTCCGAAAGCTGGAACACGACGCTCGAACTGAGCGCCGGCGCCGACAAGGCGACCAATTTCCGCGACGGCGTGAGCGAGGAGAACGTCTTCGAGACCGCGCGCTTCGGCGTGCTGGCACTGACGGAGAAATCCTTCGCCACGGGCGCGCTCGACCACCTTCTCGGCGTCGGGGCCGAGGCCTATCGCGAGCAGATCGACTCGACCGGCAACTACACCGTGAAGCGGCGCGACCTCGCCGCCCTGTTCGGGCAGTATTCGCTGGAGTTCGGCGATCTCACCGTCGATTCCGGCCTGCGCTTCGACCACAACGAGCAGTTCGGCGACGCCACCACCTACAATATCGGCGCGAGCTACGCCCTCCTGCCGGAGCTGACCCTGCGCGCCTCCCATGGAACCGGCTTCCGCGCGCCGAGCTTCAACGACCTCTATTTCCAGCAGTCGTTCGGCGTGGGCAATCCCGACCTGCGGCCGGAGCGGTCGCGCTCGTGGGAGGCCGGGCTGAACTGGCACCCAACGGCGGCGACCAGCCTCGACCTCGCCTTCTACCGCAACAGGATCAAGGACCAGATCGAGTGGGATACCTCGATCGCGCCGATGCGGCCGTTCAACCTGCAGCGCGTCTCGGTGACCGGCTTCGAGGCGACGCTCGACCACAGGTTCAACGCGCGCTGGGCCGCGCGCGCCTCGCTCGACCTGCGCCGGCCGATCAACGAGGAGACGGGCCGCTACGTCGCGGTGCAGGATCGTTTCCGGGCGTCGCTCGAGGTCGATTTCCAGGCCACGGAGAAGCTGTCGCTCAAGGCCGGCGTCTTCCATGTCGGCACCCGGTTCGCCAACGCGACCAACACCCAGCGCATGCCGGCCTACACGACGGTCGACGTCTCCGCCCTCTACCGGCTCGACGAGCGCTCCGAGCTCAAGCTGTCGGTGGAGAACCTGTTCGACCACGAATACGAGCGCATCCGCAACTATTACGCGATGGGGCGGACCGTGAACTTCAGCTTCTCGCGGACCTTCTGATGGGGCGGCGGACGAAGTCGACCTTGCGCCTCGCCCTCCTTGCGGCGGTGGGGCTGGCGCTCGCCGCGCCGGCGGCGGCCGAGACCGCGCCCCGCCGCGTGGTGTCGATCAACGTCTGCACCGACCAGCTCGCCATGCTGATCGCCGGCGAGGGTCAGCTCCATGCCGTCTCGGCGCTGGCGCGCGACCCGAACTCGTCGGCGATGCCGGAGGAGGCGCAGGCCTTCGCGGTCACGCACGGGCTGGCGGAGGAAATCTTCCTGATGGAGCCGGATCTGGTGCTGGCGGGCACGTTCTCGGCGCGGCCGACGGTCGGCATCCTGCGCCGGCTCGGCATCCGCGTCGAGGAGTTCCGTCCGGCGCGCTCCTTCGACGACATCCGCGCCAACATCCTGCGCATCGGCGAGCTCCTGCACCGGCAGGAGCGGGCCGGCGCGCTCGTCGCCGAGCTCGACGCCGGCCTCGCCGCGCTGGCGGCACAGCCGCCGTCCGGCCTCTCGATCGCGCTCTACGACGCCAACAGCTACACGACGGGAACCGGCACGCTCGCCGACGAGATCTTCCGCGCCGCCGGCCTCGTCAACATCGCCGGCAGGCTGGGGATCGCCGGCAGCACCCGCCTGCCGCTGGAGCTGCTGGTCACGGCGCAGCCGGATGTGATCGCCAGCAGCTTCAGGACCTACGGCACGCCGGCGCTGGCACAGGAGAATTTCTCCCATCCCGCCTTCCTCGCACTCGAGAACCGCAAGCAGGTCGTCGAGCTGCCGGTGCCGAAGATGATCTGCGGCGCGCCCTTCACGCTCGACGCCGCCTTCGTGCTGCAACGCGCGGCGCGCGGGCAGGAGCGGCCCTGACCCGGCGCGCCATCGGCCTGCCGCGACCCTGCCGCTACTCCGCGCCGCCCTCGGCCGTCTCCGGAACGTAGATCATGCGGCCGTCGTCGAGGCGGTAGGTGACGCCGGCGCGCACGCCCTGCCCCTCGCCGATGGCTCCGCTCGCCTCGTAGCGGGTGAGCTCCCTGCCGTCCTTGATGGTGATGCGCATGTCCGGCTCGCCCGGATTCTCGACCACCGTCACCCTGTCCGTCGAGAACGGATTGAGCGGATTGGTGACGATGACGATCATCAATATGCCGATCACGACGAGGAACACGTCGATCAGGTTGACGACCGACAGGATCGGATCGTCGGCGTCGTCATGGTCGAGGAAGCGCATCAGGCCGCTCCCCGCGCGCGTTCCAGCGCCCGCAGCTCCTCCAGCAGCCAGCGCCGGCGGATGGTGAGCACGAGGAAGGCGATGCTGGCGGCGACGAGCGCCAGGATGACGGCCGAGAAGGCGACGACGAGGTTCTCGCCCACCGCGGCCGCGTCGCCGCGGCTGAGCCCGAGCAGCGCCGGGCCCATCGGGATCATGGTCGCGACCAGCCCCAGCATCGGCGCGACGCGCGCGACGATGCGCAGCCATTCCAGCCGCCTCATGATGTCGAGCTCGAGATCGTCGCTGGCGGCATCGCCGGCAAGCACGGCGCGATGGCCGCCCCGCCGCCGCTGGACGGCCTCCGTCACGAACATGCCGAGCGCGACCAGCGCGAAGGCGAGCGCCGCGGCGATCAGCACGAGGATCGGGAAGAGGAAGAGACGGGACGCCTCGTAGAGGCCGAGTTCAAGACCGTTCATGGACCACCGTGATCAGGGTTTCGACGAGAGCAATTCCGGGAAAAGTGCGAAGCGCGGAACCATGAGACGATCTAGGCGCGCCGCGCACCGGCGCGCCATTGCAGGCCCGCGCCCAGCATGACCAGCCCGAGCATGGCGCCGAGGAGGCCCCACCGGTACAGGGCGTCCGCCCTGTCGTGAGCCGGCTGCATTTCCTCCAGCACCGTCCCGGCGACGGGCTGTGCCGTGCCGGCGGGGATTGCCGCCTCCGCCGCCGCGCCCCCGCCTTCGCCCTGCGGCGTCTCCGCTGCGGCGGCGAGGCCGAAGCCCGCCATGCGCGCCACGAAGGCTTTCGTCGGCTCCTCGCCGACATCGACGCCGTGGGCGGCGGCAAGCTCCTGCCAGCGTTCGGCAAGCCCGCGGCGCACCGCTTCCGGCGCGTCCCAGTAGCCCTTGCGGATCGCCTCGACCATGCGCTCCATGAGCTGCGCCTGCGCCGTCGGGTTGTGCGCCTCGAAATAGGCGTTCAGTCCGAGGCCCCGCGTGTCGGCGACATAGGTGTCGAACATGGCATGCCACTGGTCGGGCCGCACGGTCGAGGGATCGACCGCCTGCCAGCCGAACAGGTTGTTGGCGGCATTGAGCATTTCGAGCGTGCCGGCATAGCCTTCCGCCTTCATGCCCTCGATCCAGTGCGGGTTGAGGTATCGCACGCGCAGTTCGTCGGAGAGGAAGCGGGCGAGCGGCGTGGTCCGGGCGGCATCCGCGCTGCGCAGGTCCGAGACGTAGAGCGAGGGCGCCGCGCCGTCGAGATGGCGGATCGCCAGCGACAGGCCGCCGAGGAACTCGAAGGGATGGTCGGTCGACAGCACGCCGTGCAGGTTGGACGAGCGCGACATGATCGCCGCCTGCGTGCCCTTGAGCTGCTCCGCGAAGAGGTTGGCGACCTCGGAGGCCTCGCCCCACGCCTGCGCGCCGTAGGCGAACCGCGTGCCGTCGAGGAAGCGCTCCGCGAGCGCAGAATCGTTGTCCCAGCTGGT
Source organism: Aquamicrobium sp. (assembly GCA_014860725.1). The sequence goes on along the minus strand of JACZJD010000157.1, from coordinate 2,503 downwards.
GGAGGCGAGCGCCATGTGCGGCATGCCGGTGCCGTAGCTGCCCGGCGCGTTGGAGAAGATGCGGAGATTCGCCTGCGCGCGCGCCTCGTCCGGGGAAAGCCCCTTCTCCGCAAGCACGACCGCGACCCGTGCGCTGTTGGCGGCGACGGGGTTGCCGGGCTCGTCCAGCGCAGCGAGGCGCTCGATCGCCCCGGCCAGGAGCCGCATGAAGCCGTCGAACTGGTCGCGATAGACGCTCGTCACCTGCACCACGACATCGACGCGCGGCCGGCCCAGCTCCGCGGCCGGCACGATCTCCAGCGCCCGCACCCGCCCGCCCTCGTCCCATACCGGACGCAGGCCGAGCGCATGCAGCACCTGCGCCTCGGTGACGCCGAGATGGCGGATCGCCTCCGACGACCACAGGCTGAAGGCGAGCTTCTGCGGGAAGGCCCCGCCATTGTCGTCGCGGAAGGCGGCGACGAGCTGGTCGAAGGCTTCGGCCCCGGCCTCGAAGGCGGCCCTGGTCGGTATCCTGTCCGGCTCGAACGCGTAGAGGTTCCTGCCGCTCTTCACGTCGGGATTGCGGACCGGATCGCCGCCCGCGCCCGGCGCGACAAAGCGGCCTCCAAGGCCGGCCAGCAGCGCCTCGATCTCGCCCGGCGCGGCAAGGTCCGCCTCCAGCGCGTCGGCGCGTTCCAGAAGCTGCTGCAGCGGCTCGCCGAGGGACGCACGGTCCGCGCCCTCGCGCAGATATTTTTCGAGGGTCACGAACGGCGCGGTCTCCTTCAGCGATGGGAAATCGTCGACGAAAAGCTCCTCCCCGTCGGCGCCGACCGCGTCGTAGAAGGGCTGGCCGAGCTGCTGCATGACGGTCGCCAGCCGGTGGTCGGGCTCGGCCGGCTCGCCGAACGTGTGCAGGCCGAGCGGCATCGCCGTCCGGGCGAGCTCGTGCAGATGGTCGTGCAGCACGGGGAGGAAGGCGTCGAACTCCCGCCGCACCGCATCCTCGGTCCAGCCGAGATCGGCATGCATGTTCGCGGCGATGGCGGCGTCGGCGAGGGCATCCGCCGTCCGGTCGCGCACCGCCCCTGCGTCGAGCTGCCCGTGCTCGTGGACGAGGTGGTGGAGGTCGCGCAGCTCGTCATAGAGGCCGGAGGGCGCGAAGGGCGGCGTCTGGTGGCTGATCGTGACGGCGCGGCCGCGCCGCCTCGCCTGCAACGCCTCGCCGACATTGTCCTGGATATAGGGATAGAAGACCGGCACGTCGCCGACGGCGAGGAACGGGTCGTCCCCGGCGGCCAGCCCCCGGTCCTTGCCGGGCAGCCATTCCTGCGTACCGTGGGTGCCGAGATGGATGATGGCGTCGGCGCCGGCCGTCTCGCGCAGGTAGAGATAGGCGGCCATGTAGAGATGGTCGGGCGGGGCCGCCGTGTCGTGATAGTGCGCGCCGGGCGCCTCGCCGCGCGGCATCTGCGGCAGGACGACCAGCCTGCCCGCCTGCAGGCGCGGGATGACGAAGCTCGGCACGCCGTCCACCTCGCGCACGGCCCAGTGGCGCGCAGGCGCGCCGGCATGGGAAAAGGCGTGGCGCTTCGCCGGCGACAGCGAGGCGAGCCAGCGCTCGTAGTCGGCGACGGGCAGGGCCGCGGCAAGGTCGCGCGCCAGCAGCTCCTCCAGCGGGACCGTGCGGTAGAGGCCGCCGAGCATGGCCTGCCCGGCCTCGATCACCTTCTGTTCGGAGAGCGGCGGCACGTCGTAGCCGGCCGCCGCCAGCGCGGCCGTCATGCGCTCGACGCTCGCCGGCACGTTGAGGTTGGAGGCGGCGAGGTTCTTCTCGCCGGCCGGATAGTTCCAGAACATCAGCGCCAGCTTCTTCTGCGCCGCCGGCGTGCGGCGCAGCGCGACGAGGCGCTTCAGCTTGCCGACCAGCGCATCGACCTGCGCCGGCAAGGGAACCTCGGCCCCGTCCTCGACGGCCGTCAACACGATGGGGTCGATCATGCCCCAGCCCTCCGGCCCGGCGAGGAAGACGGCGGCCGTGCGCGCGGGAATGCCGGAGGCCGCCGCTGCCCATTCCTTGGCGCCGCCCTCGCGGAAGCCGAGCGTCTGGATGACGGGAATGTCGAGATCGAGAAATTCGGCGCTGCGCGCAGCGCCGTTCTGCATGTGCGTCAGGTTCACCAGCGCGTCGAGCCGCGCCGGACGCGCGACCTTCGTCAGGCCCTGCGGGTCGCCGCCCTCGAACCAGAAGACGACCGGCGCAAGCCCCTCGGCCTCGGCGCGGGCGACCAGCGCCTCCAGCAGCGCCGTCTGCATGTTGCCGATGGCGCCGGAATGGATGACGAAGCCCACGCGCCCGGCCGCCTCTCGCCAGCGGCCTTCGCCCCACGACAGATAGGCATCCGGCGTGGCGAAGACCTGCGGCGCGGCCGGATGCCAGAAGCCCGTCGCCGGCAGCCGTACGGCCGGCGGCAGCAACGACAGGTCGCCGCCTTCCTTCCAGAGGCGCACGGCGGCGACC